>CALPVI020000286.1 GCA_943326975.2 Actinomyces viscosus
GAAGGAATTGTTTTAACTATGTATGATACTCGTTTGCGCTTAGCCAACCAAGTTGTAGATGAAGTAAAAACACATTTTCAAGAATTAGTATTTGATACTGTCATTCATCGTAATACTAAATTAGGAGAAGCACCAAGTTTTGGTGAAACGATAATTATGCATGATGCATCAAGCAAAGGATCAATCAACTACCTTAACTTTGCACGCGAAATTCTTCAAAAAAACGACGTAACGAAAATAGGTAACGAAATTAAAAATATTGAATTAGAAGATAATGAGCTCTAATACGAACAAAAAGCCAGCAATGGGTAAAGGTTTAGCTGCCCTTTTAGGTAATCCAAATACTGATATAACAACTAAAACAAACTCAAGTGAAGTAGTTGTTGGATCTATATCTACTCTTCCTGTATCTAGTATTGAAGCAAATCCTTTTAATCCAAGAACAAATTTTGAGAAAGAAGCGCTAGAAGAATTAAGTCAATCAATAGCAATTCATGGTATTATCCAACCACTTACAGTTCGTAAATTAGGTAGAGATAAATACCAACTTATTTCTGGTGAAAGAAGATTTAGAGCTTCTCAATTAGCTGGACTTTCGGAAGTACCTGCTTATATTAGAGTTGCGAATGACCAAACAATGCTTGAAATGGCATTGGTTGAAAATATTCAACGTGAGGATTTAAATGCAATTGAAGTAGCAATTTCTTATCAACGTTTGATAGAGGAATGCTCTTTGACACAAGATCAATTGAGTCAAAAGATTTCTAAAAGCAGATCTAGTATAACGAATCATCTAAGATTATTAAAATTACCAATTGAAATTCAAGCAGGAGTTAGAGACAATGTAATCTCTATGGGACATGCGCGTGCTTTAGTTTCAGCTGGTGACGAAACAATTCAGATAGCTTTATTTTCCAGAATCGTTCTAGAAAATCTTTCAGTAAGGGAATTAGAACAAATTATTAAATCTGGTAGCTTTAATCCTCCAACTGAAACTACAGTTACAACTGGTAAAAAAGAAACACCTGCAGGATTTTCAAATGATCAATTTGTATTTAAAGAATATCTTACAGACAAATTATCTACTAAAGTCGAGATGAAAAAATCTTCAAACGGAACCGGTAAAATCATTATCAATTTTAATTCCGAAGTAGATTTAAATCGTATTATTGAATTAATCAACAAATAATGCAAACGCGTTTATTTTTCGCGTTTTTATTTACTTGTGCTTTTCTTAAAGCGCAAGATATCGTTTCAAATAGTATTGATTCTGTTTCAAGTGATTCTGTAAAGATTCATTCTCCAAGAAAAGCTATGCTCTATTCTGCAATAATTCCTGGCGCTGGTCAAATTTACAATCATAATGCCATGACACAAGGAAGAGCTAAAGTATATTGGAAATTACCTTTGATATACTCAACTCTAGCTGCAAGTACATTTTTTTTAATCGAAAAACAACGTACACTCCAATCAATTAAGCAAGAATTTGAAAACAGAAAATTGAATAATCTAAATCTAAACCCTAAGTGGTCATTGTATTCAACGGATGAAGATTTAGAAATAATCTATAAACAAAATCTAACTTATAGAGATCTATCAATATTGGCAGTTGGTGCGATTTATTTCATTCAAATAATAGACGCTAATATAGAAGCTCATTTTGTGAACTTTGATATATCTCCTGATTTATCTTTTCAACTATACCCAAAAGTAATCAATGCAACTACTGCCGGTTTAGGTATAAAACTTAATTTTCATTAAAAACTAGAATTAAACCACTTTAAATTTTAAATTTGTTACTATATATTTAGGTTTATGAACATAGCTTTAATTGGATATGGTAAAATGGGCAAAGCAATTGAAGAGATTGCTTTAGAAAGAGGACATACCATCACTGTAAAATGCAATAGCGAGAATAATATAGAATTTGCAGATTTCTCAAATGTTGATGTAGCGATTGAATTCACAAAACCTTCATTAGCAGTGACTCATATCAATTTTTGTCTAGACAAATCGATCCCCTTAGTAATTGGTACTACTGGTTGGAATGATCATATTGCTGAAGTTGAGCAAAAAACGAAAGAATTAAATGGAGCATTACTTCATGCTTCCAATTTTAGTGTTGGCGTAAATATATTTTTTGAACTTAATAAAAAATTAGCTCAATTAATGTCTGGACAAATTGATTATAGTGCCTCTATAGATGAAATTCATCATTTACAAAAAATTGATTCACCAAGTGGTACTGCTATCACCCTCGCTAATGGAATTTTAGAAAATAATACAGATTATATTTCTTGGGCACATGGTAAAGATACGACACCTTATACTAGCCAAGAACAACTCCCTTTAACTTCATTTAGACAACCAGAAGTTCCAGGCACACATTCAATTAAATACACTTCTGACATAGATACAATTACAATCACACATGAGGCACATAACCGTAAAGGTTTTGCTTTGGGAGCTGTAATTGCTGCAGAATGGATAATCAATCATAAAGGATCATTCACAATGAGTGATGTTTTAAATTTTTAATACAACAATAACATGAATATTTTATATTTCTATCTATATATACTAATCCATCCTTACTTAGCTCTTTGGCATAAAAGTTTTAAAAAAGCAGATAGACAATCTTGGGAAGCACTTATACCAGGTTATAATTATTTTGTTGCTTTTAAAATTTCTTGCCAAAAACCTTGGTGGAGCTTGTTGTTAATTTTCCCAGGAGTTCACTTAGTTATGCTCGCAGTAGTTAACACAAGTTACATAAGAAAATTCGGCTATTTTTCATGGAGTGATACGATTCAAGGGATATTTTTTCCTTATTTAATTTTAGCTAAAATTGCTAATAATGAGGATAAATTATTACCTGAGACGAATTGGGCAAATGGAAAAGAAGTGCATCAAAGATCTATTGGGGATCATATAGTCTTGTTTCTATCGCTTCCGATAATTGGTCATGCAATTGCTTTTCTTCTAAATGCAATTTCAAGAGAAAAACCAGGAAAAAAAACAAAAGTAAAAGAATGGGGAGATTCGATTATTTTCGCCTTAGTTGCAGCTAGTATTATTAGAACTTATGTTTTTGAACCTTTCCAAATACCTACAGGTTCAATGGAGAAAACATTGGTTGTTGGAGATTTCTTATTTGTTAACAAACTAGCTTACGGACCAAAAGTACCTGTAACACCGCTCTCCTTTCCTCTGGTTCACAACAATATTCCTTGGGTAAATGTGAAGTCTTACAGTGGATTAGAAACAGTTAATTATACACGTTTATTTGGTTTTGGAAAGGTTGAAAGAAATGATGTTGTAGTGTTCAATTACCCTTCTGGAGATACTGCTGTATTTGATCCAAGAATGCCGAATGGATTGATGGGACATGATTATCATGGAATTGTGATTAGAGAAGCTCAAAGATTATGGAGAGAAACAAAATTGAATCAATTAATCAATAACAAAGCTAGATTTTATTATGATAGTATCTTAAATGTATACAGAGGTCAAAATATAAACTACCA
>CALPVI020000287.1 GCA_943326975.2 Actinomyces viscosus
ACACTTGTACAAGCTATAGAAACTGGAACAACACAATTTGATGTAACTGCAATTGGAACATTTAGAAAAATGATTTGGCTGGGAACATCATACAGACACACAGATGCGGTAGCAATCTTAGCTGGTTGTCAAATAAAAGGATTTAGATTAGGTTATAGTTATGATATCACATTATCGGATATTGGAAAATATTCAAATGGATCTCATGAAGTATTCATTGAACTTCAACTATTCAAAAATAACAACCAATCTAAAAATCCTTGGTTAAAAAGAAACAGAATTTATTCTTCAGGAAGATAATGAAATTATTATTTAGCATATTCGTATTGTTTTTACTGACGTTTCAGTCAAAAGCACAAGGTTTGGATGAAGCAAACAAATTATTTGATAATTATGAATATCAACGCGCAGCCAAATTATTTCAAGAATATGCTAGTAAGAAAAAATTAACTTTTATTAGTTATAGAAAATTAGCATTTTGCTATTACAGTATTGGTGAATACGATTTATGTTACCCAATGTCTGATTCTATAGTTAAAGTCAAAAAAATAGACCCATTTTACTATTATATGAACGGAATGGTTTGTTTAGGAATGGAGAAATTTCAAGAAGCGAAGAGTTCATTTGAAAAGTATAAGGTAATATCCAAAGAATATCCTGTTGATATATTGATACAATCATGCGACTCAATTCCAAATTGGAAATCAATAGATGCAAAATCAAATAAATTATATTTTGATAACTCATCGAAAGCAGATTTATCAGGTGAAAGATATTATCGAGGAAATTTTTTGTTCCAGGAAAATGGAAAAGATAGCGCAGGAAATTTAATGAATATAGAAAATGTTGATTTATCTGAAGTAATGCTTGCAAAACCTTATTTCGTATCACATGAAAACATTGTAAATGAAATAAAAGTTGATAGTACATTAAAAGATGTTACTGTAAGTTCTTTAGCCCTATTCCCTAAAAATAATGAAGTTTTAATTTCCATAGCACAACCAATTAATGATAATTTATTAAAAAGAACGTATCATATATATATAGGAAAGTTTGATACTACAGCTTTTTATATAAGTGATTTAATTCCTTGGAAATATTCAGGTTTTGAAGATTCAAGTTCATGTGGACATGCTACAATAAACGAAAAAGGTAATCTAGTTGTATTCACAAAAATTAGTAAAGAAACAAAAAATGCTGATTTATATTTTACACAGTTAATTGATTCTTCATGGACTGTTCCATTACCAATAAATCAATTAAATACAGAATTAGATGATATTTATCCACTTTTTAAAGATGATTCTACATTGACTTTTTCATCTGAGGGTAGAATAGGTTATGGAGGTTTAGATTTATATAAAACATCATTTAATGGGAAAGAGATTGGTCAAATAGAACATTTCAAAAGCCCTATCAATAGCCATAGAGATGATTTTAACATCAGTTTTTATGAAACTGATTCAGTTATGTATTCATCAAATCGATATGGTGGCAAAGGTGATGATGATATCTATGTATTAGTATACAAGCACGATAGTATTACAAAAGAACAAATAGAAGCTAAAAAGAAATACGAACAATTTGTAGCAAATTGGAAAGATGAAAAAGTATACTTCAATTTCAATAAATACGATTTAGGAAACGATGTCAAGAAATTAGATGAAATCGTTACATTTTTGAAAACGAATACAACTGCACAAATTCAAATTGAGGGACATACAGATATTACAGGTATAAGTATTTACAATGATTATTTAGGATTTAAAAGAGCTGAAATAATCAAGAAACAATTTGTTATTTTAGGTGTAAATCCAGATCAAATTACAATAGTTTCTAAAGGGGATAAAGAACCATTTGTAAAATGTCCAACAACTGGTAAATGCACAGATAAAATTCATGCTCAAAACAGGGTAGCTTTAATTACACTTTTGAAAAAATAATTTTCATTATGATACAAAAATATTTTTACTTTCTAAAGTAAAAATTAGCATTGAATATATATTAAAAATAGATGAGAAAATTCTATATCGTCAATTCTTTATAAAAGCAGAAAATTATTACTAAAGAATGGTAAATAAGTAACAAAAACATATTTTCTTCGAATAAGTAATTTTATTCAAATTTTAACAGAAGTAATTATGAAAAAAGAAAAAATTATATTTTGGACTACAACCATTCTTATCGCACTATTTGAAGGTGTAATGCCAGCCTTAACATCACAAACAGAAATGGCAAAAGAGGGTATCAGACATTTAGGATATCCTGAATATTTTGGTAACGCATTGGTTATTTTTAAAGTATTAGGTGTATTGGCTTTAATTATACCTCAAGTTCCTAAAAGATTAAAAGAATGGGCATATGCAGGTTTTGCCTTCGACTTTATATTTGCAGCAATTAGTCACGGAGCCGTTGATGGTATGAATGGACAAACATTTTTCCCATTTATCTTATTGGCAATTTTAATGTTATCGTACGTATATTATCATAAATTGAATACAGAAAGAAATTAAATAACCTCGACCTAAATCTTTATCAAAATTTAATCATTCAATCACCTCATCTGTTCAACTTTGAGCTATTACCCCTACTCCATTAATCATCTTCGTTGGTTTTATAATAAAATGAATAATTATATTCCAACTTGCTCAAATAACATTCAATACATTCTGCTTTTTTATCGCAAAAGAATTCTAATCCTTAAACGCATTTTAAGCTTACCTAAACTTATTATTATCGAATTCTGAACATTTCCCTTTTACAATTCCATCAATGGAAATTTATTAATAGAAAATTGCAATTGTGATCATTAAAACAATCTTTAAATTTTGCATGATATTACTCAAAAATCAATAGATTAAAAGATAGTTTAATTTACAAACATTTAATTTTAAATAGATAGAAAACATTTAGATAACAAAATAATAATTTTGAAACTTAGAATATATAATATTGTCTTCATGAAAACCTAAAGAAGAAAGATGAATTTTGTTTTAACTAAAATATGTTAAAATGAAAACAAATTTTCAAAGTTATTTATCTTTAATTACAAAAGGATTATTTGTGATTTGCGCTACCTTCAACACGGTTGAAGCACAAATAACACTTAAAAAAGACTACATTCATTCAGATCCTGCCGCAATTGGTACGTTTCAAGGAATTGACTTTAAAGAAGGTGGATTTTCTGCACTTTATCCAATTGCTGGAACAAATGGAAAAGAGTTTTGGACAATATCAGATCGTGGAGTAAATGTAGATGCAGCAAATGCAAATTTAGCGGGTTGTCGACCAACTTACGACAAAATATATTCATTCCCAAGTTATGTTCCAAAAATACATCGTATTCGTATTGTTGGTTCATCTATTAAGGTATTACAAACAATTACGATGAAACGTCCAGATGGATCTGGAGCTTCTGGTATAATCAATCCAACAGGATTCGGAAGTACAGCTTTAGAAGTTGCATCTACTGATACTGTTTTAGATTGTAATAATTTTAATTTAAAAACAACTGCT
>CALPVI020000288.1 GCA_943326975.2 Actinomyces viscosus
GAAGGTAATTTTGAATTAATTAGAGCCAGTGTTGTTCAAAGATCAGCTTCTTTAAGTGTTGTTCCTTTTACATCAGCTATTGACATTAAAGAAAATAGAAAATACTTAAAGTATATTCTACCTTTATTTTTTATCGTTTTATTGATAGGAATATTTGTTCCACATTTATTTCAACAAGGTACAGAACGTGTTGTAAATTATTCTTCTGAATATAAGCCTATTTCGCCTTTTTCTTTTGATTTAATGAATTCTTCTTTGATTGTTGAAGAAGGTGATGACTTAGATGTTGAAGTTAAGTTAAAAGGAGCGCAATTTCCTGATAAAATCTATTTGATTTGTAATCAAGGTAAATTTTTGATGCAAAAAACTTCAAAAAATACAGCTCATTTTTGGTTAAAAAAAATCAAATCTGATGATGATATATATTTTGAAGGAAATTCTTTTGAAAGTTCAACTTTTCCTATTCATGTTATAAAAAAATCAACTATAGGTAAGTTGGAAGCTACATTGGTTTATCCTTCTTATTTAGGTAAACAAAATGAAATTATTGCTAACTCAGGTGATATGTCTGTTCCAGAGGGAACTTTGATTGAATGGAGTGTCGTAACTAAAAACACTAAGCAAGTTAAGTTTACAATTAATTCTAAATCTACTGTGTATATTGATGAAGGATTTAAGTTTAAACAAAAGTTTTTATCTGATGGTGATATTCAAATCGCAATGACAAATTCACAAAACGAAAAGATTGATACTTCTCGTTTTTATATTTCTGTTATTAAAGATAGTCATCCTTCTATTTTTGTAGAAGAAGTTAAGGATTCTGTTTCTGATGCTGTCAGGTATTTTTCAGGTTCTATTTCTGATGATTATGGATTCAATTCTTTAAAGTTTGTATATACTATCTCTCCTGAATCTGGAAAAAAACGTACTCAATCTATTTCAGTTGGTAAGGTTGTTGGAACAGAAATGCCTTTTAATTTTGCGATTGATTTTAGACATGAAAATGTTCAGTTAAAAGATAAAATTGAATATTATTTTATTGTATCCGATAACGATGGTGTAAATGGTTCTAAATTTACTAAAAGCCAAACTTTTGAGTATTCTTTACCTACACTTGAAGAATTAAATGAAAAAAGAACCGAAGATCAGGCAGAATCAAAGGAAAATTTAAAAGATATTATATCGAAAGCAAACGATTTTCAAAAGAAAGTCGAGCATCTAAAGAAGGATGTATTAAATTCTAAATTAAATGATTTTAACAAATTAAATCAAGTTCAACAATTAGAACAAGAGCAACAATCTATTCAAAAATCATTAGAACAAATGTTGAATCAAATTCAGGAAAGTTCACAAGAAAAGAATCAATTATCAGAAACGGATAAGGAAATTTTAGAAAAAGAACAATTGATTGAAGATTTACTCAAAGAAGTAATGGATGATGAGTTACTTGACTTATTAAATAAATTAGAAGATTTAATTAAAGAAGACAATAAAAATCAAATTGAAAAAAAATTAGATGATGTAGATCAATCATCTGAAGATATGAAGAAGCAATTAGATCGTAGTTTAGAAATGCTTAAGAAATTACAAGTTAATGAGAAAATTGACGATTTAGAAAAAGAGTTAAAGGAACTTTCTAAAGAACAATTAGAACTAAAAGAACAAGTTGAGAATCAAAAAATTTCTGATTCAAAAGCAAAAGAAAAACAAGATTTGTTAAATTCTAAATTTGACGATTTAAAAAATGATTTAGATGAGTTAAAAAAGTTAAATGATGAACTTAAAAATCCTTTGAATTTAGGTGATCAAGATGAAATGAAAAAGACTATTTCAGAAGAAATGCAGAAATCTTCTGAAAGTTTATCTAATAAGAAGTCTAAAAAAGCAACTGAATCACAAAAATCTGCAGCTGAGGAGATGAAGAAAATGGCTGATGAATTGGATCAAATGCAAGAAGAATCTAATAAACAAGAACAAGAAGAAGATATTAATAGTTTACGTTCTATTTTAAAAAATTTAATGACTTTAAGTTTTGATCAAGAAGATATTTTATATAAATTTCAAAAAGTGAAGGATTCTGATCCTTCCTATAGAAAATATGGACGTTTACAACGCAATATCATTGATGATACTAAAGTTGTGAAAGATAGTTTAGAAGCTTTAGCTATTCGTCAACCTAAGATAGCATCTTTCATAGATAAAGAATTAAATGATATTGAGAAAAATTTTACTCTTGCTATTGATGATATTGATGAACACCGTAAACGTAATTTAACTGCTCATCAACAATCCGTAATGTCCTCTTATAATAATCTTGCATTATTACTAAATGAATCTTTAGAAAGTATTCAAAATCAAATGAAATCTAAGAAAGAAGGTAATGGTTCTTGTAATAAGCCTGGTGGTAAAGGAATATCAAAACCTTCTAATTCTATGAATTCTGGAGATATGAAGGATATGCTTAAAAAGCAATTAGAACAGATGCAAAAAGGTAATAATCCAAATGGAAATAAACCTGGAGAAAAGCCTGGATCTAAAGCTGGTGGTGAAGGTTCTTCTGGTATGTCTGGTTTAGGTAATAAACAGATTGCTAAAATGGCAGCTGAACAAACAGCTATTCGTCAACGTTTAGAACAATTAAAAAATGAATTAAATAAAGATGGTAAAGGTAGTGGCAATAAATTAAATCCATTGATTAATGAATTAGAAAAACAAGAAAAAGATTTAATAAATAAAAAGTTTACTCCTGATTTAATTAAACGTCAAAAAGATATTTTAACACGGTTATTAGAATCTGAAAAAGCTTTGATGGAGAGAGGGTTTGAAGAAAAAAGAGAATCAAAAGACGGAAAAAACACTTTTTATAGTAACCAAATTCAATTTGATGAGTATACAAAACAAAAGCTCAAACAAATTGAATTACTTCGTTCAGTTGATCCTTTATACAGAAAGTATTATAAAGATAAAGCCAACGAATATTTCAATAGAGCAAATTGATTATTGAAGATATTTATACTATGAAAGAAGGTTTTACTATAGTTGATACTATTTCTATTCCATCAGATTTTTCATCTGTTAGAAAGGTTGAATCCTTAATTGATAAGGTTTGCACAGAGATTGGTGTTCATGAAGATGCATATGGAAATGTTTTAATTGCTGTTACGGAAGCTGTGAACAATGCTATTCAACATGGTAATGCTTTTAAAAATGAATTAGAAGTATATGTTTCTGTTTCTGATAAACCTGATGAGTTTTGTTTTAGTATTAAAGATTATGGGAATGGATTTGATTTTGAACATTTGCCTGATCCTACCGCACCTGAAAATATTGAGAAAGAAAATGGTCGTGGTATTTTTTTAATGCGTAATTTAGCAGATGAAGTTGAATTTGAGGACTTTGGTAGAAAAGTAAATATATATTTTACAAAGTAAAATGATTAACATATTTTTTGAAGATGTTGAAATTCTGGGTTTAGATCCAGAATTTTTTATTTCATGGCTATCTGATGCTTGCA
>CALPVI020000289.1 GCA_943326975.2 Actinomyces viscosus
TTTGATAAGGAAGCGTCAAAAGCTGTTTTTACTTTTACATAGTTTTCAGTGAATCCGAACATCATACCATTATCTTCTTCGTGTTCGAAAAGTACAGTTTTAGTTTTACCTACATTTTGTTCGTAGAAAGCTCTTTTCTTCTTGTCAGAAAGGATATGTAACATTTTACTGCGTTCACGTCTAACATTCATCGGAATACTTTCACCTAATTTTACGGCTGTTGTGTTTGCTCTTTCAGAATAAGTGAAAACGTGTAAATAAGAAATATCAATTTCTTTTAAAAAATCCATTGTTTCCATAAATTCTTCATCCGTTTCTCCTGGAAAACCAACTATTACATCAACACCGATGCAGCAATCAGGGGTGATAGATTTTATTTGCAATACTCTTTCAGCATACAATTCCCGTAAATATTTACGTCGCATCGCTTTTAGTAAACGATTACTTCCTGATTGAAGTGGTATATGAAAATGAGGAACAAAACGTTTTGATTCAGCTAATGAGAATTGAATGATTTCATTAGTCAATAAGTTGGGTTCAATTGAAGAGATTCTAAAACGATCGATACCTTCAACATGATCTAATTGTTTTATTAATTCAAAAAAGTTTTCTGTACCACCTTGACCAAAGTCTCCAATGTTTACTCCTGTTAGAACAACTTCTTTTATATCTGTTTCAGCTATTTTTTCAGCTTCTTTTATTGTTGAAGCAATAGTAGCATTTCTACTTGCTCCTCGAGCTAAAGGAATAGTACAGAACGTACAGAAATAGTCACAACCATCTTGAACTTTAAGGAATGAACGAGTTCTGTCGCCATACGAAAATGCCGGAACAAATTCTTTTGTGTTCTTAATATTTTCAAATTCAACTTTTGCAACTTCATTTTTAGATTCAACAGCGTCAAGATGTTCGATGATATTAAATTTCTCATTTGCACCTAAAACTAAATCTACACCTGGTATTTTGCTTATTTCAACTGGTTTTAATTGAGCAAAACAACCGATGATTGCAATAAATGCATTAGGATTAATAGATAAAGCCTTTTTTACAAGTTGTTTACACTTTTTGTCAGCATTTTCTGTAACAGAACAGGTATTAATGACATAAATATCAGGATGTTCTTCAAATTCAACTTTAGCAAAACCAGCATCTTCAAATAAGCGAGAAATGGTAGATGTTTCTGAAAAATTCAGTTTGCATCCTAATGTGTAAAAAGCAACTTTTTTATATTGTATCATAAGAGTACAAAATTAAATAAAATATAATTAATCACTCTGTTTTGAGAGTTATTTGTAAACTATTTCTAATTGTTTTTGTTATGTTTCAAATGATAATGAGTTTTATAATAAAAACAACGTTATGAAATCGAATCAATTTGTTATATTAAATTTATTATTAGTTTTTGTATTACTAATAGGTGGGTCTTTCTATTCATCAACAAAAACTAATCAAATATGTGATGTTGAATTTTTTTCTGCAACTTCAAAAGGACTGATAAACGTTTCTTCAAAATCAGCAGGTGGATTTTCTGGAAAATGTATTTTTATGAAAATTAAAAATAAATCTGCTAATAAATTAAATGTAAAACTTCCACAAGGTACTTTGTTTTACCCAAAAGATAATGGTGAACAAACCTTGATTACAATTGAAGATCAATTTTTAACACTTAATCCAATGCAGGAAATAGAGACCCAGATTAGTGGATTTTGTAGTGAATTTCATGATCACTCACCGACTAAAAACGAATTATTTACGATAAGTTACAACAAACAACCAAAATTTGACTCTTTATTTAAATGTATGAATCAATTAAAGATTCCAAGTTCCAATTTTCAAGAAATTGTTTGGGCAGTAACGGATAATTGCCCTGTTTATAATGTTTCTAATGAAACGGAAGATTTAAAAAAGTTAAGAAAATATTTGTTTAAGCAAACAAAACAAAAAGAGGTAGACTATTCAACTGAAAACATTTTTAGGTTAGATGCAAATGGTAGGATAATAAATCAATTAAATAATGTGAAAGGTAATTTGGAATTTACAGTTAATCATGGAACAACCATTACTCAAGAAGTATATACTAAAGAAGGACTTTTGAAAGATAAGTTACCAATTGGTTTTTCGGTTCTTGAGGGAAAAACAAAATTTCAATTTAATATTTGTGTGAAAAATTGGAAGAAAGGCGATTATGTGTTAAAGTTAAAATCAGGTAATGAAGAAGTCGCAAAGTATGAATTTGCAATTTAACCTTAATCTTTACCTTAATCTAAACCTAAACCTAAACCTTAGTCTTAATCTAAACCTTAATCTTAACCTAATCTAATTTTTTATCTAATGAATCAATCACTTTTGGCTTAGGATTCTCTTTTGTACCTCTCATGTGGATGACTAAACCATTTAAAAAGTTTCGTAAAAATTGATCACCACAGTTTTTGTATTTAGCATGATCCTCGCTTCTAAATAACGCATTTACTTCACTTTCTGTTGCTTTGAAATCAACTAACTTTAAAATCTCAATGATTTCATCGTTTCTTAATTGTAGTGCAACTCTAAGTTTTTTTAGTATATCGTTATTTGTCATAATGCGAATTTTTTACAAATTTAACTTTTTCTTTTGGAATCTTACTAAATCAACTATTTAACAATGAATTAGTTTATTAAATTCTATCTTTATTGAAATAGATTTATCAACTTTGTACAAAACATCATTATGGGTTTTGATTATACAAATATTGTAAAAGGGTATTGTCCTAAATGTCTAAAAGGCGATATATTTTCTGAAAAAGGAAGTGTATTTCTTTTCAAATCACCAAAAATGAATAATAAATGCCCAAATTGTGGAGTTATTTTTGAAAAGGAACCTGGATATTTTATTGGAGCTCTGTATGTAAGTTATGGTTTAGCAGTTTTTGAATTAATCGTTGCGTATGTTTTGTTGGCGCTTTTGAATACACCTTTGATGTTTATTTTTACAGTGCTTTTTCTAATTTTAGCGTTGTTCAGTTTTTTCAATTTTCGATTTGCACGAGTAATCTGGATGTATATTTTTTGTAAATACTAATTTAGTTATTAGGCAATAGTCATTAGTCAATAGTCAATAGTGATTAGTTTTTAGTTAATCAATCTAAACTGTAATATGAATTCTACTTTGAGTTAGTATAAGCAAGATTCTTCTGAGAGGCTTTCTTTTAGAAGGCTAACTTTAAATGATGTTCAATTATGGAGTCGATTTTTCGAAAATAATGATCGGGAAAATTTTTTAGGCAAGTAAATTCTAAATTGTCTAATTTTCAAGAGGCTAATAATTGGATTACACGTTAAATTGAACGTTATGAATCAAATGAGTATTGGTAATTAGCAGTTATTGAGCAAAAATCAAATACACTAATTGGAGTAGGAGGTATAATTCCGAGAGTATTAGATGGAAAAGTTGAATTTAAGATTTCCTATTCTCTACTACCTAATAAATGGGGGAATGGATTTGCTACTGAAATTGCAAAACATTTTAAAAA
>CALPVI020000290.1 GCA_943326975.2 Actinomyces viscosus
ACTTCCATTCCTAATTCTTGAGCCAAAATCGTAAAATGCAAAATCTCTTGCTCTGTTAAAGCTTCAGCGATTAATAATAGTACATCTGCTCCAATCGATTTAGCTTCTAAAATCTGAATTTCATCGATAATAAAGTCTTTCCTCAAAACAGGTAATGCCGTATTTTTTTTCACTTCTAATAAATCGGAAATAGCTCCTCCAAAAAAATGATAATCGGTTAATACAGATATCCCAACCGCACCTTTTTGTTCATAAATCCCGGCTAACTCCGCAGGTATAAACGAATGATTAATTACACCTGCACTTGGAGATTTCCTTTTCATTTCAGCAATAATTCCAAATTGTGATTTTGCTAATTTTTCTGTCATCGAAATACAAGGCAGATGAAAATAGGCTGACTTTTCAAAATCTTTTATTGTAAATTCTGATTTTAATTTAATTACTTCTCTTCTTTTTTGTTCTATTATTGTTTCTAATATTGATTTCATATTTTAAAATTTAAATGTTTTTGCTGTTTGACCACTTCCTACAAATGTCAAGGCTTCTTGATATAATGTTTGAATCGATTCTTTTGGTAAAAAACAATTCATTGCAAGCGCTGTGTTTATTGCGACAACTTGATTTTGAGCTTTAGACCCTTTGCCTTTTAATATTTCTTTCACAATGCTTGCTGATTTTTTTATCGTATTTCCTGCTTTTAAATCTGTTAACTGAATTGGTTTCAAACCAAATTGTGAAGCGTCGATCATATAATCTGAATGATCTCCCAATACTCTTGTTTGATTCGTGAAAGTAACTTCATCAAAACCGTCCATACCATAAACAACTCTATATGCATTTCTTGATTTTTTCAAAATATGCTGGTAGATTTTTGCTAATTCCAAGCTATAAGTTCCTGATAATTGAAATTTTGGTTGAACTGGATTAACAAGAGGACCAATTGAATTAAAAAAAGTTTTCATCGCTAATTGTTTCCTTATATGCGCAACTTTTTTCAAAGTTGGATGAAATAAAGGAGCATGTAAGAAACATATATTCTTATTTTTCAAACTAATCGCTAATTCTTTTTCATTTGACGTAAATTGTATACCTAATTCTTCCAATACATTCGAAGAACCACAACTTGAACTAACTCCATAATTACCATGTTTAATCACCTTGAACCCCATTGAAGCCAAAACAAATGATGAAGTCGTTGAAATATTGAATGTATCTTTTCCATCTCCACCAGTTCCGCATACATCTATCGCTTCACTTGCATTTAAAGAAATTGGTAAAGACAATTCAAGAAGAGCCTCTCTAAATCCATCTAATTCATCGATTGAAATACCTTTTGTTTGTATAGCAATCATTATCGCTACTATCTCAGCTTCATTTAATGACTCTTCAGAAATTGAATATATAATTGCTTTCGCTTCGTCCGAAGTCAATGATTGTTTGTCTATTATTTTTTGAATTATTGCTTTCATTTTTAAATCTATTTTTTTAATTAATCTTTCCCCATTTGCTAAGATTTTATCCAATTTTCAATGATCTTTCTTCCAAAAGGAGTTAATATAGATTCGGGATGGAATTGAACTCCAACTATTGGATATTTCCGATGAGAAAAAGCCATGACTTCACCTTCTATGGTCTCAGCTGATATATTTATCTCTTCGGGAAAAACATTTGATAACACCCAACTGTGATATCTACCGACTTCAATTTCAGGTGGAAGTTGTTGAAATAAAGAGTCATTTAAACAATGTTTAATCACTGATGATTTACCATGAACCGGCTCCTTGCATTGAATCAACTCAATTCCAAAAAATTGTCCCAATGCTTGGTGACCTAAACAGACTCCTAATATTTTTTTTGTTTTAAAATATTTTGAAATAACATTCATTAATTCACCAGCTTCGGAAGGTATACCTGGACCAGGTGATAATAACAGTGCATCACAAGAATCCAATACTGAATAATTAATTTGATCATTTCTCATTACAAACACTTCATCATTTGTAATTTCTTTAACATAACGAATTAGATTGTATACAAACGAATCGTAATTATCAATAACAACTATTTTCATGTTAACTAAAATTTAGTTCGATTTTAACTTTTGCTTTACATACTTCATCCGCTATTTTAATCGCTGTTCTTACTGCTTTTAATTTGTGATGAACTTCATTTACTTCATTCTCAACTATCGAATTAATCACAATCCCTGCGCCTGCTCTATAATGTAATTCGCTATTCAATGACAACATACTACGTATTACAATTGCCATATTTAAACTTCCATCAGAACCTATTAACCCAATTGCACCACCATAAAAATCGCGTGTTGAATCCTCCATTTTAGTTATCAATTCCAATGCTTTTGTCTTGGGAGTACCTGACAATGTACCTGCTGGAAATGAATGATTTAAAACCTTAATCATTGGTTGATTTTCCAACTGACCAGTTACCTTAGAAACTAAATGAATTACATGACTGAAATACTGTAGTTCTTTGTACTTTTCAACTTTTACGTTGATACAATCTTTACTCAAATCATTACGAGCTAAATCAACTAACATCGTATGTTCCGCATTTTCTTTTTCATCTGATTGAAGAAATTCTATTCTTTGAAGATCCTTGTTGTAATCTCCTGTTTTTAAAACAGTACCTGCAATTGGATGAATTTCCGCTTTCCCTTTTTTCACAACTAATTGTGCTTCAGGACTTGAACCGAAAAGGCGATACTCTTCAAAGTCAAAATAAAATAGATAAGGTGAAGGATTTAATCTTCTTAATTCTCTGTAAACTTGAAAATCATCTCCAAAGAATTTTTGTCGAAACGAATTGGAAAGTACTAATTGAAAAACATCTCCTCGCTTACAATGCTCAATCGCTTTTAAGACTTTATGTCCAAACTCAATATCATCATATTCAAAAAGCTCTTTTCCAACTACTTCAAATGGAAATTCAGTGTATGATTTTCTTTTTAAAAGTACAGAACAATCAAGCATTTCAATTTCAATTTTTGAAAATGAATTGGATATGATTTGACCATTATTTGTAAAATGATCTATTACTATAATATACTGGAAAACAAACAAATGAACATCTGGTAAACCAAGATGACTTTTTACTTTTTTTATTTGTGATTCTGTTAACAAAGCAAATTCAAACCCAAATCTTCCCAAAAAACCATTCCCTTGAATGGACTTATTTTCAAATGAATAACTTTTTAGTAGTTCATCAATCTGGCCCACAACATTCTGATTATTATCAAGTTGAAAACATTCGATGACATCGTCTTTAGTGATTTCAACTTCAAAATCCTTGATTTTAATTTCAAGAATAGGTTGAATACCAATGTATGATTTTGAGTTTGTTCTGGATTGATACTCATTGCTTTCCAACAAGCAAGTTTTTCTGTAATGGTTTCGTAGAGATAAATACAATTCTACGGGAGTATATACGTCCGCATTGAACGGAGTAATTTTTGAATAAATCATGATAAACTAAAAGTGAAGTGA
>CALPVI020000291.1 GCA_943326975.2 Actinomyces viscosus
TTATGCAAATCCTACAGCTTTACCTAATTTAATTTCATTCTGTAATCAGAATTTAAACACAAATATTTCAAAAGATGTTCCTTATGTTGAAGTGGGGAGTCCAGACTTATTTTTATATCCTTTTATTCATATGACAGGACATGGAAATGTTGTTTTCTCTTCATCTGAAGTTGATAATTTACGTAAATACTTATTAGGAGGTGGTTTCTTACACGTGGACGACAATTATGGAATGAATGAATTTATTCGTGTAGAATTAAAAAAAGTGTTTCCAAACAATGAATTAGTAGAATTACCATTTAATCACCCTGTTTTTCATCAAAAATATGATTACAACGGCTTACCAAAAATTCACGAACACGATGGAAAACGACCACAAGCCTTTGGTATTATCGTAGAAGGAAGATTGGTTTGTATGTATACCTATGAAACAGACTTAAGTGACGGTTGGGAAGACCAAAAAGTACACAATGATACGCCTGAAAAACGCAAACAAGCCCTACAGATGGGAGCAAATATTTTGATGTATGCGTTTTTGGAATGAGGATTGAAATTATGTATTTTGAATGTTGGATGTTGAATTGAAAAATCACTCACAATAATCAAACTTCTTTAATTAATAATTTCAATTATATTTGCAAAACAAAATGCCCACGTGGTGATCCCGATAGCTATCGGGAGATAGACATGCTTGGGGAAATAATATGCCCACGTGGTGATCCCGATAGCTATCGGGAGGTAGACATGCTTGGGGAAATAATATGCCCACGTGGTGAAATTGGTAGACATGCCATCTTGAGGGGGTGGTGCCATTAGGTGTGCTGGTTCGAATCCAGTCGTGGGCACTTAAAAGAATGAGATAGAGAATGAGAATGAGGATTTTTACTTGTTCTCATTTTTTTTGACTGGATGAGAAGTTTATGCTGATTTAGATGAACAGCTTTAGCGTTGTGAATCTTACATCGGTAAATCCAGTCGTGGGCACTTAAAAGAATGAGATAGAGAATGAGAATGAGGATTTTTACTTGTTCTCATTTTTTTTGTAAAAGTCTCAATCTAAACCTTAACCTAAACCTTAATCTCAACCTTAATCTCAATCTAAGCACTCCCTTTTCAAACAATTCATTTTTAGCAACTTTTACAAGTAGAATAATTAATTAGATTTTTATATCTTATATTTAAAATTCAATCCAATATACTATGAAAAAAATATTTACACACCTTACATTTTATGTGCTTTTAGCAATAATTGCTGGTATTTTTGTTGGTCAATATATACATAATCAAGAACATGTTAACGAATCATTGGTAGATGTATTCAAAAAACTAGGTACAGTTTTTATAGAAGTCATTAAAATATTTGTAATTCCAATTATCTTTCTAACAATCGTTTTAGGAATTGGATCAATGGGAAATCTAAAAAAAGTAGGACGAATCGGATTAAAATCACTGATTTATTTTGAAGTAGTTACAACTTTTGCATTAGTAATAGGTGTTGCTTTAGCGTTGTTTTTAAAACCTGGAGCAATCGATAAATCAAGTATTGAAATAGTTGCTCCAGCTGCAAAAAAGGCAAAATCAGGAATCCCTATCACTTTAATTGTTTTAGGAATTTCAATTATCGTTGGTATTGCTCTAAATTTTTGGTCAAAAAGAGAAAAACTTATTCACCAAATGGAGAAAATTTCCAAAATTGTGTTTAAACTTTTAAAATATGTAATGTACTTTGCTCCTGTTGCTGCTTTTGGAGCGATGGCTTCTACAGTAGCAGAATTTGGATTACACACCCTAATTCCTTTAGGTAAACTTGTTATAAGTGTCTACTTTACCATGTTTGTTTTTATCATTCTTGTTTTAGGATTGATAATGAAATATTACAAACTGAATATTTTTAAATTTATTCGTTACATCAAAGATGAAATCTTAATTGTTTTAGGTACATCTTCTTCAGAATCAGCGCTTCCGAAATTAATGGAAAAACTAGAAACGCTTGGTTGTAAAAAATCTGTTGTTGGATTAGTTGTTCCAACAGGTTATTCATTTAATTTGGACGGAACTTCAATTTATCTTTCAATGTCAGTGATTTTTCTAGCTCAACTAAATCACATTGACTTAAGCTTCATGCAGATTTTGACGATGATAGGAGTTTTAATGTTAACTTCTAAAGGTGCTGCAGGTGTTGCCGGAAGTGGATTTGTAATATTGGGTTCAACCTTAGAATCACTTGAAATAATTCCAATTGCATCATTGGCTTTTTTACTTGGAGTTGATAAATTTTTAAGTGAGGCAAGGGCAATTACCAATTTCATAGGAAATGGAGTGGCTACAATTGTTATTGCAAAAAGTGAAAATGAATTTGATTCAGAATTATATCACAAGGAAATAAATCGATTAGATTAATATGATATTTCCCTGATTTAACTTTTTAATAAGTGTTTAATGTTTAATTAATCTAAAAAAAATGATAGAATTCATTCAAAACATAAAAGCAAGAAACGAAACACTTTTTTATTTTGGACTTGTTTGTTTATTCTTTTCAATTTTATTTTTGATTTTAGCGAAAATTTCAACGACTCAAGTGTATGGAGTAAATGCTTGGTATAAGCCATTTAAATTTGCATTTTCAACAATGACTTATGTTTGGGCTATGGCTTGGTATTGTTATTATTTACCTGACTTTAATTTTAAGTTGTTCAATTGGTCTGTTATTATCTTGTTAGGCTTTGAGATTATTTACATAACTATTCAAGCGAGTAAAGGTCAATTATCCCATTATAATTTGAGTACAAGGTTTTATTCGGTAATGTTTTCATTAATGGCATTAGCTGCAACAATTGTTACTATTTATACTGCTTACGTAGGCTTTTTATTTTTTAAGAATTCATTTCCAAATTTGCCAAACTATTATGTTTGGGCAATCCGATTAAGTATAATGCTTTTTGTAATATTTTCTTTTGAAGGTTTTGCAATGGGTTCAAGATTAAATCATAGTGTTGGTGGATTCAATGAAAATTCTAATTGGTTTATTTTGGGTTGGAGTAAAACGATTGGTGATTTACGTGTTGCTCACTTTATAGGAATGCATGCTTTGCAATTATTACCATTTCTTTCCTTTTATGTTATCAAAAACACAAAATTCACAGTATTTATTTCAATTTTATATGGGTTTTTAGCACTTATTACGCTTGTTCAAGCGTTACAAGGTAAACCTTTATTCAAAACAAGTAATACTCAAAATGACGAGATGAAACCCATTAAATAGAAAAAAATAAATTGGTTTTATAAAATATAAAGTTTTTTTGATTACCATTTCAACGGAATGGCATAAAAATTTGAGACCTTTCCATTTGGATCGTACCAAATTGTTTCTCCATGAATTTTACCTTGATGATATTGTCCCTGCCCCTTTATTGAACCATTAGGATGGTATTGATACCAATTACCTTGCAACTCACCATTTATATAATACGTTTTTCCTTGAAGATATCCTGATTCATGATAAA
>CALPVI020000292.1 GCA_943326975.2 Actinomyces viscosus
ACTTCAGGTTTTCCATTTACTACCGCAACATCATGCTCAAAATGAGCACTCGGCAAACCATCAGCTGTTACAATTGTCCACTTATCAGCTAGTTGAATAACTTTTTCTGTCCCCATATTGATCATAGGTTCAATAGCAATTGTTAGACCATTTTGAATTTTTTTACCGCTCCCTCTTTTGCCATAATTTGGTACTTGAGGCTCTTCGTGCATTGTTCTTCCTAATCCATGACCAACTAAATCTCTTACGACACCGTAACCATGCTTTTCAGCATGTTGCTGTATTGCAAAACCGATATCCCCTATTCGATTACTTGTGTTTGTTTGCTGAACACCTATTTCTAAACATTCTTTTGTAACTTCTAATAATTTTTTCACCTCTGGCTTAACTTCACCTACTTCAAATGTATAAGCATGATCTCCATAAAAACCTTCATACAAAGCTCCACAATCAACAGAAATTATATCTCCTTCTTTCAAAACTCTTTTTGTAGGAATACCATGAACAACTTGTTCGTTAATTGATACACATAAAGTATTTGGAAAATCATACAAACCTAAAAAACCTGGTATTGCATTTTGAGAACGAATATATTCTTCCGCTATTTTATCTAATTGAAGTGAATTAATACCCGGTTTAATTTCTGCAGCTAAAATACCTAACGTTCTACTCACAATTTGAGCAGCTTCTCGCATAATTTCGATTTCTTCAGCAGTTTTGTATATAATTGAATAACGATTAAATAAATTCATTTTTATGTTTTTTTTTGTAAAATTAGAAAGAATAAGCAGAATTAATTAATAATAAATTTGTTGTTCTAAAATTTTCTTTCCTTCCTAATTTCATTAATAAAAAAATGCTCCTCAAATTGAGGAGCATTTTGTATTATTTGAATTCAACTTATTAAGCTAAAACTTCTTTTACTTTATCAGCAGCTTCTTGTAATAAAACTGCAGAGTGAACATTTAATCCAGACTCATCGATTAATTTTTTTGCTTCAACAGCATTTGTCCCTTGTAAACGAACAATAATCGGAACTGGAATATTACCCATATTTTTGTAAGCATCAACAACACCTTGAGCAACACGGTCACATCTTACGATACCACCAAAAATGTTAATCAAAATTGCTTTTACGTTTGGATCTTTTAAAATAATATGGAAAGCTTTTTCAACTCTTTCTGCATTTGCAGTACCACCTACATCCAAGAAGTTAGCAGGATTTCCACCTGATAATTTAATGATATCCATAGTTGCCATTGCTAAACCAGCACCATTCACCATACAACCAACGTTTCCGTCTAATTTCACAAAATTTAAACCTGCAGCATCGGCTTCAACTTCTGTTGGATCTTCTTCAGTCAAATCACGCATAGCAGCATAATCTGGGTGACGGAATAATGAATTACCATCTAAAGTTACTTTAGCATCTACAGCAATAATTTGGTCATCAGATGTTTTGAAAACTGGGTTAATTTCAAACATGGAAGCATCACATCCAACAAATGCTTTATAAAGATTCACAACAAACTGTGTCATTTCTTTAAAAGCTTTCCCTGATAATCCTAAGTTAAAAGCAATTTTACGTGCTTGAAAACCTTGAATACCAACTCGTGGGTCGATAGCTTCTTTATAAATTAAATTTGGAGTATGTTCAGCAACATGCTCGATATCCATCCCTCCTTCAGTAGAATATACGATAACATTTTTACCTAACTCTCTATCTAATAATACAGACATATAGAATTCAGAAACTTCTGATTCACCTGGATAATAAACATCTTGTGCAATTAACACTTTGTTTACTTTTTTACCAACTCCATTTGTTTGAGCTGTTTCCAAATGACCACCTAATATTCCTTTTACAGTATCATCAAGTTTATCAATACCCTTTGCTAAAACAACACCATGAGAACCAGTTTCTGCAACTACTCCTTTACCACGTCCACCTGCGTGGATTTGCGCTTTAACAACGTACCAACTTGTACCAGTTTGTTCTGTTAATTTTTTAGCTGCTGCTTGAGCATCTTCCACTTTGTCAACTACAACACCTTCTTGTACTTTAACTCCAAAGCTTTTTAAGATAGATTTCCCTTGATATTCGTGTAAATTCATTTTCTGAAATTTTGTGGTGTAAAAGTAAAGGTTTTTATTGAATTTTCAAGAAAGTTCAATTCTTTTTTTTTTGAAATAAAAGCGCAGGTTTTCACCTACTTAATATTACTGAATGAATCAGTGCGTTTTACTCCTATTTTCCAATTAATCATCCAAATTCTAAGTTGAAAAATTGTGTTATTTGTTAAAAACTAACCACTAATTTAAATTCATCTATTGCCTTTTTCATCATAATTTTTCTCTAACTTTATGCTTCCAAAAAACACTTCAATTCATGTACATTATATTCGATACCGAAACTACTGGTCTACCAAGAAATTGGAATGCCCCGATAACGGATACAGATAATTGGCCAAGAGCCGTTCAAATTGCTTGGCAGTTGCATGATGATATGGGTCGTTTGCTTGAACAAAAAGATTACCTCATCACACCTGAAGGTTACGACATACCTTACGATGCTGAGAGAATTCATGGTATTTCTACAGAATTAGCTCAACAACAAGGTGCAGATTTAGCAGAAGTTCTTCAAGAATTTAATATCGCTTTGTCTAAAGCTAAATTTGTTGTTGGTCAAAACATTGGTTTCGATATTAATATTTTAGGTTGTGAATTTCATCGAAAAGGTTTAGAATCAGCGATGGCGAGCATGGCTGTTTTGGACACTTGTACAGAAGTTACTGCTGAGATGTGTAAAATTCCAGGAGGACGAGGGGGAAAATTTAAATTGCCCACTTTAACTGAATTACATCAATACTTATTCGGAGAACCTTTTGGAGAAGCGCATAATGCTACAGCCGATGTAGAAGCAACTACTCGCTGTTTCTTTGAGTTAATCCGAATAGATAATTACACATTAGAACAACTTCATCAGGGAGATCGATATTTAGAAGATTTTAAAGCGTTCAACCCTAAACCAATCATTTCAATTGGTTTAGCACATTTAAATTTAAAGGAAGAAAGTGAAAAAATAAAACAAAAATCGAATACTGGCGCTTCACCCACTTCAATTAATAAAGATGCTGCACGTAAAAGATTGGCTAATGTTCCTTTCGCTCACTTACATAATCATACACAATTCTCTATTTTACAATCTACAATTAATGTCAATGCAATTGTAGCTAAAACAGGAGAATTAAACATGCCTGCTGTTGCTTTGACTGATTCTGGCAATATGATGGCGGCTTTCCATTTCGAAAAAGCAATTGCAGGATACAATAAAGGTATCAAAGCTGAGAAAGCAAAAGCAGAAGAAGAAGGGGTTCCATTTGATAAAAATGAAATCATACCTATTATTGGTTGCGAATTTTATGTTTGTAAAGATTTAACAGATAAAAAAAACAAAGACAATGGTTATCAAATTGTTATCCTTG
>CALPVI020000293.1 GCA_943326975.2 Actinomyces viscosus
ACCAATATAGGTAAATTAACAGGTATTACAAAAGTTGATTCTTCGATTATTGGAGTTTCTTCTAATTCTTCTTGAATTGTTAAGGGTGCTTCATCAATACTTATCGTATCCTCAGATTTAGAAATTACTGGATTTTGATTAGAATCTTCTATCAATTCATATAATCGACTACGATCAGTAATTTTAAAAGCATGTTTCTGCAGTTCATCATCAAAACGAATATCATTACTTTGAGCTAAAGCTTTCAAATATAAAATTGAAAAAGATTGCGAATAAGGATATCGTTCAGCTAAGTTTTTTAGAGAATCTACATCTTCAGAAACACATAAAGTTGGTTTCTTAATTCGTACAGCGATATTTTCAATATTCATCATTACCAATTCGAAAGTAATTTATTTATTACATCTTGCACAATTTTTTTATTAATTTCTTCAATAAAAGTTGATTCATTTGAAGAAAAGTCTGTGGTAAGTGGATTGTAATCGAAAAATTGTGTGCTTGTTAAAGTATATTTTTCTTCTTTTGGCTTTGATACATAAATTGTAAATGTGGCACTTATTTGTAGTCTATTTTTAGAGGCTTCGTCTCCTTGTTGTAGTGCAATTGGAGATGCTAAATAATTTGTTACCTGACCTTCAATTGTGACTTCTCCGCCTCCAGTCTTTGGATTCAGTAATAGCCTAGTATTGTTTTGAATTCCATCCTTTACACTTTCGGTTAAAATAGAAGCGTAATTATTTGGGGCATTTGGAGCGTTTAATTCAAGTGTTTTAACAGAAAAAGTTTTCCATTCAGCAGGCATTGAACCAGAATCTACAAAAGATATACTGCTTGGCCAACAAGATGTTAAGCTTAATAGTAAAATGATTAAAAATGAAAAAAGTATTCGCATTATTCTGATAAGTTATATTCTTTTATTTTTCTGTATAATGTTCTTTCTGAAATTCCTAATTCTTCAGACGCATACTTTCTTTTTCCTCTATGTTTTTCTAATGCTTTTCTGATCAATTCTTTTTCTCGATCTTCCAAAGATAATGATTCCTCAACCTCTTCATGAGGATAAACATCTTCCATTACTGTAGCAATGTAAGGTGCAGGTTCATCTGAAGGGTTTGGGGTATTGGAAAGTAAACGAGCATTTGGAGTGTTTGGATTTACTTCTTGATAAAAACGATTCACCATTGCTGATTGATCATTGTTTAGCGTAATTGAACCATTTTGTGAAACAAGTTCAATAACCAATTTTTTTAATTCACTTAAATCCTTTTTCATGTCAAACAAGAATTTATACATTAATTCTCTTTCTGAAAATGATTCTTCTTGTTTTCCTCCGATTACTAACGGAGTTGTTTCTCCTTCTTTTGGAAGATATCCTGCTAATTTAGTTCCATCAATTTCTCGTTGCGTTTCAATTACAGAAAGTTGCTCTACCATGTTTCGAAGTTGCCGAATATTTCCTGGCCATGAATAAGCTGTTAAAACTTCAGCTCCATTTGTAGTTAATTTGATAGGAGGCATTTTGTATTTATCCGCAAAATCACTTGCGAATTTTCTGAAAATCAAATGAATATCTTCTTGTCTATTTCTCAAAGGAGGTAAATAGATTGGAATGGTATTTAAACGATAATATAAATCTTCTCTAAATTTTCCAGAAGCGATTGCGCGTTGCATGTTTTCATTAGTTGCAGCAACTACCCTTACATTGGTTTTAATAGGTTTTGAAGATCCAACACGTATAAATTCGCCAGTTTCTAAAATCCTTAATAATCTTACTTGGGTTTGCATTGGTAATTCAGCAACTTCATCAAGAAAAATCGTTCCTCCATTCGCTACTTCAAAATATCCTTGTCTACTTCCTGCTGCACCAGTGAAAGAACCCTTTTCATGTCCGAAAAGTTCAGAGTCTATAGTTCCTTCAGGAATAGCTCCACAGTTTACAGCTATGTATTCACCATGTTTTCTAGAACTTAATTGATGAATGATTTGGGGAATCATTTCTTTACCTGTTCCACTTTCTCCAGTAACAAGTATAGAAATATCGGTAGGAGCAACTTGAATTGCAACTTCTAATGCTCTGTTTAATAATGGTGAATTACCAATTATCCCAAATCTTTGTTTTACTTGTAGTAGATTCATTTTAATTAGTTTAAATGAGGTTTACAAATTTCAACAACTGTTCCAATTAATGTTGCAGATGTACAATCATCTATTTTAACCATTACATATTGTCCCTTAACTAAATTGTCTTTAGGAAAAACAACCATAGTATTTCGATCGTCTCTTCCAGAAAGATGATCTTCAGATTTTTTAGAAATATTTTCAACTAAAACCTTAACAGTCGTTCCAATTTGTCTTTGGTTATTTTCTAAAGAATATTGACGTTGTTTGTTTATGATTTCAGTTAATCTTCTAGATTTAACTTCTTCAGGGACATCGTCTTTGAATTTTCTTTCAGCTAATGTTTTCGGACGCTCTGAATAGGTGTACATGTAAGCAAATGAAAACTGAACATAATCAATTAGTGATAAGGTATCTTGATGTTCTTCTTCAGTTTCACTACAAAATCCAACAATAAAATCTGTTGAAATTGTACAATTTGGAAGAATTCTTTTTATTGCATCCACTCTTTCCATATACCATTCTCTTGAATAACCTCTATTCATTCTTTCTAATACATTTGTATTTCCAGACTGAACAGGGAGATGTATTGAGTTGCATATGTTTTCGTATCTTGACATTATCTCAAGTACTTCATCGTGCATATCCTTAGGGTGAGAAGTGGAAAATCTTACTCTTAAATCAGGGGAAACTTGTGCAACCATTTCCAATAATTGAGCAAAGTTTGTTGATGGTAAGTTTTCATCTTTAATATCACCTTTCGCTGTTATATTCCAACGGTAACTATCTACATTTTGCCCCAACAATGTTACTTCTCTGTAACCTGAAGCAAACAAATCTTTGCATTCTTGTATAATTGTTTGGGGGTCTCTTGATCTTTCTCGTCCTCTTGTAAAAGGAACCACGCAAAACGAACACATGTTATCGCAACCACGCATGATACTTACGAAACTTGTCACACCTCCTTGGTCTAGTTTTACAGGTGAAATATCAGCGTATGTTTCTTCTCGAGAAAGAAGAACGTTTACAGCTTTATGACCACTACCAACTTCAGCAATTAAATTTGGTAAATCTCTGTAAGAGTCTGGACCAGCAACTATGTCAACTAATTTTTCCTCATCTAACAACGCTTTTTTAAGTCGTTCAGCCATACAACCAAGTATACCTACAACCAGATTTGGATTTGATTTTTTTTGTTTTTTAAATTCAGTCAATCTTTTTCTTACTCTAACTTCAGCATTATCTCGAATTGAACAAGTATTGACAAGAATTATATCTGCATCTTCAACATTTCGAGTTGTTGAGAAACCTTCTTGAGTTAAAATTGATGCAACAACCTCACTATCCGAGAAATTCAT
>CALPVI020000294.1 GCA_943326975.2 Actinomyces viscosus
TTCTCGAGGAACTGCACCAGAAATAGTCTTAAAAGGGTTCTCCTTTCTACCATTTAATAAAAATGTTTTACGCGTAATCTTAAATAACCGTTTTGATTTGATAATTGAATCATTGAACCATATAGGAAAAGAAACATCATTTTCTTCATCTGTCAATAATGTATTAAGATTAAATATTGATGACTTGGAGTGTCCTTTTAGTAATTTAATTTGAATATCTTCCTTTTGGCTACATGCAGCCAAGAGCAACAAAAAAGCAAGGGTAATATATAATCTAAAAGAAGCCATAGGATAAAGATAATAGGAAAAGCATTATAATAAAAACATCGTTCAGTTATATTTTATATCATACAAAAAATCCTTTTCAAAAGTATGAGTAGATGCGTAAATCAAATATGGAAATTTGCCTATTTTTGAGGATCTAAATTTTTCTTTATTTAAAAAAAAGAGGCTGTCCAATGAACAGCCTCAAAAATAGTATTTTGATATAAATCTAATTATTCTCTTCTAATTCCTGCTTTAGAGAAACGTCTGTTATCAACAACATCAGCTTTTTTGATTAAAGCTTGTCTTACTTGATTGATAATATTACCTCTTAATCCAGCTAATAACTGCTCTGTTTCGACTGCATAAGAAGCAGTTGCCGGAGCTTTTACTGTTTTATTTAATTTAATCACGTATACTCCAGACTCTCCTTTCAATGGCAATGTTTTTTGACCATCTTTTAATTGAGAGAAAATTGAACCTACAACTTCTGGTTCATAACCTGCACCTGTAATTTGAGCATTAGCAAAATTCACTTCAGCTTTCATAACTTGTGTACCATTTGCTTTTGCAATAGCATCTAGAGATTTACCTGTCATTTGAGCAATAAAACGTTTTGCTTTTTTGTCTTTGATAACTTCCGCTTTAATTTGATCTTTTACATCATTGAACTCAGGAGTTCCTTTTTTACGAATTGCAGATAAAATAGCAATTACATAACGATCTTTATCTTTGATTGGAGCTGAACATAATTTTCCAATTGTCGCTTCTTCATCGTATGCTAAACGTAAGATTTTGTCTTCAGCAAATACTGTATTGAATCCATAAAGCGTTGGTTTATTTGTTTCAATTCTTACTGGACGAGACATATAACCAGCTTTTGCAGCAATCGTATCAAATAAAGCAATTTTTTTAGACGCATCAGATACTTTAGAAATTTTAGAATCTAATCTGTATAAGATATTGTAAACATCACTTTCTGTTTTATCGATTGTTAATTGACTAGGCACCAACGTTTTTTGAATAAAAGCTAATACAGGGAATTTTACCGCTTTTCTATCCATTACTTCGATGATGTGAATACCGAAATCTGTTTTAACAGTTCCGATAGTTCCAACTGGTTTATCTGTAGAGAATTTTGAAAACTCAGGAACCATTTCGTAATCTAAGAAATCTTCGTATACACCACCTGTTGATTTTGACCCTGGATCTTCAGAGAATCTTGTAACAAAATCAGCAAAGTTATCCTTATTCAATAATTTCACTAAACTATCAGCTTTCAACTGAGCCGCAGCAATTTTCTTCGTATCCCCTTTTGGAGCAGAAATTAAAATGTGTCTTACTTTACATAATTTAGTATTGAAATCTAAAATTTTTGCAATTCTAGTATTTCCGTTATCATTGTAAGGACCAACGATTTGACCGATTGATGCAGTTTTGAAAACTGTATCCATTGCAGCAGGGTAAGTTAAACCACCTTGTTTTGCTTTTGGATCATTATCAGGTCTAAATGTAGCTGCATGTTTACTTGAGTAAAATTTCACATCGCTGTTTGCAATTACAAAATCAGAATCGTTTTTAGATGTTTGAAAATTTGTTTTGATCGTTTCAATGTCTTTATTGAATTTTGAAGAATCTTCTTTCGATGGACTAACCATAATATCGAAGTATTTCACTTCTCTATTTTCAGATCTATTCTCGTATTTTTTATCTCCTTTGTGTTCTTCAAAATAAGTTTGTAACTCAGCATCTGTTACATTGATTTTGTCATCTTGAATATCGAAGTATTTATTGAAAACATAAGAAATATTTTTTACTTCTTTCTGAGCAGTGTATTCTTCTTCAGCTTCTAATTTAGTTACATAAACACCTTGCTTAACAACAGCATAGTATTTCTCTTGTTTTCTTCTTTCGATATAGTATTTTTTGCTTTCTTCCCATCTTTTTTGCTCTTCAGGTTTACTTGAAGTTTGCAATTGATTGATGGTAGTTCTTAATTTATTTTCATCTAAACGACCCATTGGATCAGCAAAACTTTGAAGTAATTCTGGTAAAACTGTAAATCCATCTTTACCATATAAATAAGCATCAAATTCTGTTTCATCAACATTGATTCCTAATGCTTCAAATTCTTTTTCTAAGATTGCTGTCTCAGTAATGTAATTCCAAGCTTTTTCTTCTGAAGCATCTTTGTCTTTTTGCGTGTACTCTTTTTGTTGTTGTTGCGCTTGTTGTGCGTCTTGCTCAACAAATTTTTGAGCTTCTTCAGAGTATTTTATAGGATCAACTTTTTCACCAAATACTGTTCCGTATCCGTATTTATCTTCGTTACCACCAGACATTTTCTCGTAGTTTCCTAAAATAAATGCTAACAATGCTAGTCCAATAATGACTACCAACAATACTGATTTTTCTCTAATTTTTCCAATTAATGCCATTTCGAAAATTCTTTTATAAGGGTGCGAATATAATTAGATGAATTGATGATTCAAAGTTTCAAGCTAAAAACTATTAAAAAAATGAATATTAATTACTGTCTATCAATAATTAAACTAATTTGAAAAATTACTTAAAAAAGAATCAAACCACTATTCTTCGTTGTTTTCTCTTTCATTAGTTTCCATTTTTTCTTGTCTTTTTTAAACCAACCTACAACTAATAATTTACCATCCCAAAATGCTTCATAATAATACGAACCTTCTAAATCATTGTATTTTTTTGACCAATCTCTTACTTCATTGTAACCACATTTTTTAGGATCATTCGCATAATATTGATAGGATTTGTAATACATTGGAAAACCATTCTTAAACTCGTATTGTTTCATTATTTGACCATTCGGCTCAAACCATTTGTAGCTGCCATTCAAAACAATTGGATTTCCTAATTCAGATAGTGGTTGAGACTAAGCGATTAAATCGTTTGAAGAATATTTTTCTTTATAAAACTTAAAAACAATTTGTCCTTGATCATACCTTTCAAACGCATAAAAATATGCTTTTTGAACACTATCTACAGGATTTAAATATTGATCTAAATACACTTTCCATAGGCCTTCTTTTTTACCATTTTCTGAAAATCGATTCAAAGTATCTTTTTGTGCATTAGAAGTTAATGCACATAAAACAAAAAAACAGTATAGAAATTGTCTCATAAAATCAAGTTAAGCTGCTAAAAGTATTTTCCAAATTTATAAAAAAA
>CALPVI020000295.1 GCA_943326975.2 Actinomyces viscosus
ATCGTATACCCAATTATTCATCGTAGTCCACAATAAATACACTTGAGGATCTCTAGCTTCCCACTTTACCAACATTTCTTTGGCTTCTCTTAAAAGTGTTGTTTCATTTTTAGCTAAATCTTTGATTTTTTCATCAATACCTTTGATTGCTTTTTCATCTTTGCCTTCTTTTGAAGTTGTCAATCGATGAAATTCTTCAATCACATTTGTAGGAAAATTGTTTGTATCACCCGCTTCCCATTCAGCAATAATCTGTTTTGCTTCAGCATTGAATTGCTTGTCAAATTCAACGTAATATTTACCAACTAATTTATCGCCTTTTAATCCTGTATTGGAAGGAGTTTCTCTTTCGCCTTTTTCATTTATTGGAGAAAATTTATCCCATGCCAACATACTTTTACAAATATGAATACCACGGTCATTGATTACTTGAGTTTTAACAACTTTATGACCATTCGCTTTTAGAATTTCCGCAACCGCATACCCTAAAAAATTATTTCTTAAATGGCCTAAATGAAGTGGTTTATTGGTGTTTGGGGAAGAATACTCAACCATTATTGTTGGTTTCGAATTCGCTTCAACAAAACCAAACTGTGGCGTTTCATTTATTAAATTCAATTGAGCCAACCAATATTCAGATGAAATATTCAAGTTTAAAAATCCACTTACCACCTCAAATGAAGCAATTTCAGAAATTCGCTCTTTTAAAAAAGCACCTATTTTATTTCCAGCTTCAATTGGAGAGCATTTTAAAGCTTTTACAAAAGGAAAAATAACCAATGTAATATCGCCTTCTACTTCTTTCCTTGTTTTTTGAAACTGAATTAAATTTTCATCTATTTGTGTTCCAAATAAAACTTCTGAATTTTCAATTAAAATTGCTTTAATTGAATCATTGATGGAAATTGTAGTATTCATTACTGTCATTATATTTTGAAATTTCTATTTATTCAATGTATGTAAAACTGCTTCCATAACCTCTAATGTTACCTCTGCCATTTTATTTGTTTTTTCGTCTAAACAAGGATTTACTTCCACAAACTCTATACAAACTGTTTTTTCATTTGCAGCTAAAGAAGTTAAAATTCCCTCCGCCTCATTAGGAAACAAACCATTATCTACAGGGGTTCCTGTTCCATGTGAGGTATATATAGGATCCATCGAATCTACATCAAATGAAACATAGATTAAATCACAATTAGCTAATTTTATTTCTATTTCGCTCATCACTTGCTCAACGCCTTTCTCACGAATTTCATTCACTTTATAATTGCGAATATTCAATGCTTGCATAATTGCATCTTCTTGTTCTTCCGTATCTCTTACAGCTAAATAAACAATATCTTCAGCATTTACCTTTGGAGCTATCCCTCCTATCTCTTTAAGTTTAGTCCAAAAAGACTTTGTCTCTTCTGAAATATCATTGGTTTTACATGCTAAATTATCTTCATTTAAAGCTGTTGACAAAGGCATTCCATGCATATTTCCAGAAGGTGTTGTGTAAGGAGTGTGAATATCTGCATGTGCATCAATCCAAACTACACCTATTCTTTTTTCAGGATAAGCACTTTTAATTCCTGCAATTGTTCCACCTGCAGAACCATGATCCGCTGCTAAAACAAATGGAAACTTATTTGATTTTAATAAAGAAGCTACTTTATCGTTAAGTTGAGAGTAAATTTCTAATAATCCATCTACACGTTTTGCAAATTGAAAAGTAGTTGGTTGATCTAATAAATGATTAACATCTTTAATTGATTCAATAGGATAATTTCCAAAAATAAATTTACCTTGTGCCCTGGCAGCAGTAATGATAGCCTCTGGCCCTAAAGAAGCTCCTCTTGTACCGGCTGTGATCTCCGATCTGTTAATTAAAAAAACAATATCTTTTTTCATTAGTACTTAATTGTATAACAGCATTTAAAAACCTAAAAAACCATTTATTCAAACCATTTCATTTAAATTGATAATATCAAAATGGAATTGAAAACATGAAACATTTCACTATTTTAATGCAAATGTAATACAAATAAGGCGCTAAGTAAAATTGATAAATGAAATTCTACTTAAAGAGGGTTATCAAACCTGTAATAAAAACAAGAATCAAAACACCTTTTTTAAATTGCTCATTCGTTAATCTTTTGACGATTTTTTTACCCAAATAAGTACCAATTATACTAATTACTCCAAGACATGGAATTAAATATAAATCATGATAATGAAGAAATCCGTTGAAATAATATACTAATCCTCTACTAAAATCGATACTCAAATCAATAAATGAGGATGTAGCAATAAACATCGAAGGCGTCATCTCAAATGAAGCTAAAACTATTCCACGAATTGCTCCTCCCGTTCCTATTAAACCTGCTAAAAATCCTGATAAAACACCCCCAGAAACTGCATTAACAACAGTTGGTTTCAATTGAATTCGATTAAAAAGAAATAGAAAAACACTTAATAACAATAAGAAAATAGCCAATGAAACTTCCAACCATTTGGTTTCAATGTATTTACTTAAAAATGCACCTATTATAACAAACAAAGTTGCAGGAATCCCAATCCGTATGATTAATTTCCAATCAACTCCTTCTCGAAACATCGCAATTTTAGTCAAATTACTCATAACATGAAAAACGGCAGTAATACCTAAAACTGAATGAAAATCAAGAAAATAACTTGCTATTGGTATGAAAAATAAAGATGAGCCAAATCCTCCTATAGTACCTATAATTTCAGCCAATAAAGCTAAAACCATAAATAATAATAAGAATTCAATACTCATTTTTTTTTACTAATTCATTCAAAACAAACAACATAACTACCTGATAATCTGCAAAAAACCAGTTAATATATTCGATTCTTTTTTCGATTTTGTATATTCATATTTTGAACTATCAACTATGATTCGATAAAAATAAACTCCACTTGTCAATTCATGACCACTCGAATTTTTTCCACAGAAAGAATTATCGTATTTTTTATTTTGATATACGATTGAACCCCAACGATCTATTACTTGAAGTTCAACTTGATTGTAATCTTCAATATGTTGAACAAGAAAGAATTCGTTCACCCCGTCGTTATTTGCTGTAATCACATTTGATGGTGCAACTTCACATTGATTGTAGATTGAAAAAGGAATAGTTAATACTTGCTTACATGCATCAGTTGCAGTGAGGGTATATAAATTTTGATTTGGGAAAATTTGATTGGTGTAAATTGTTTGATAATTCAATGTATTTGTAGAATTATCCCAAAAATAAGTATAAGGTTGAATTCCATTAGAAACAATCGCAGAAAGATTTACTTCCGTTTCATTTTCTGAACAAAAATTTATTGAATCGTTTCCTGAATATGTCATTTTCAAATAATCTTTAATGACTAATGTTGAATCAAAATGTTTGGTTTCTCCTGAACAATGATCTATATAATCAAAAGATATCACAAGTGTTTCAGG
>CALPVI020000296.1 GCA_943326975.2 Actinomyces viscosus
ATAGCCAACCAATGCAGTAAGGACAGTATGTACTTCGTTAGATTCAACTACTTGACACAAAGCCTCTTCTCCAGCATACACAATGATATCATGATTCCATAGGGCTTCTTTTACTTTTTCATATTGTGTTTCATCACCAATCACAACAGATTGAGGTTGAAATTCAATTGCTTGTTGAATCAATAAATCTGCATTTCGATGAGCAGTAAGGACTTGTAAATCAAATTTATTTTGATTTGCTTTGATTACATCTAATGCCTGTGTACCAATCGAACCTGTCGACCCTAATATCGCTATACCTTTTTTGGAATCCATAGTTACAAAAGTAATAAACAAAAAATATCCTACCCAATTAAGAGCAGGATATTACGGATAAATATGTTATTTGTATAAACTTCTGTTTTTTTATTTTGAAATTGATTTTCTGGCTAGTTAAATTAACTATAATTGTCTTTTCATAAAAGTTAAAATAAGTCCGATAAGGTTAATAAGCCAATGCATTCCAATGAAAAACATTAAATACATAAGCCAAAGAAGTCCTGAACCACCTGAACTATTATAAGTCAAGTTGTAAATGAACAATCCACTATAAAGTCCTGCAATTATCAAATTTACTAAAAGTGTTTTTTGTCGATTTTTACTTCTAATTGTCAATATAGTAAGTGTCAGTCCGAAAATCAGATAGCAAAAAAGCAGATATAAATTGTCTTCATTCATTGTTATATTGAATCTACTTCGAAAAATAAATCTCCCCTTCATCAACCAATTGGTCTCCTTTCATTCGAAGGAAGAGTTGAATTAAAGCGACAACATCTTTTTCGCAGTACACTTTGATACGTTCCAAATCGTTTTCTTCGTAATAGACACGTGCTACGTCTGCTCCTGAGATGTCATCTTTTGGAGTTGGAATATTGAATACATGACACAATAAGGCTAAAGAAGTATAGGCTTTGTAATCACCAAATTTCCACAATTCCATGGTGTCTAAATGTGCAATTTCCCAAGGTTTTTTACCAGCTATGTCTAATGCATAAGGTAATTTTATTCCATTGATTAACAGCCTTCTACAAATGTATGGAAAATCAAATTCTTTTGCATTGTGACCGCATAAAACGTGGTAAGGGGTGTTATAGCGTTCGTTCAATAAATCAACAAATTGTCTTAAAAGTGTTTCTTCATCATGGTGATAAAAAGACTTCATTCGAATTTGTTTTCCAGTTCTTGTTTCATGAACAAAACCTACCGAAATACAGATTATTTTACCAAATTCGGCATAGATACTTGAACGTTCATTGTATAACTCATCAAATGATTTTGTATCATTTTGCATAAATCGTGTTTTCGATTCAAATAAATGCTGAGCATCTTCTTCTAATTCATTGAATTTATAAACTTGTGGAGCCGTTTCGATATCTAAAAACAAAACTTTATCAAGTGCAACTTTTTCTAACATATTTCTGTTTTGGTTTATTGAAGTTAAGTAAAAATTTGAAACTAATTTAGTTGTCTTGGCAGATTAATTAAAAAATACCAATTTTACTTAAAAAATCAAACAATGGCAGAAGAACTAAATATACAAGGACAGTCGAAGGAAGAAATTTATACGAGTTTACTTCCACAAATCAAAGCATTAATTGGAAATGAGAAAGATGTAGTCGCCAATTTAGCCAATGTTTCAGCTGCATTGAAGCAAGCATTCGGATTTTTTTGGGTTGGATTTTATTTGGTAAAAAACGAGGAATTGGTACTTGGGCCTTTTCAAGGATCAATTGCTTGTACAAGAATTCAAAAAGGTAAAGGTGTATGTGGACATGTTTTTGAAACGAAAAAAACAGAAATAGTTCCTGATGTAGATGCTTTTCCAGGACATATTGCATGTAGTTCATTGTCGAAAAGTGAAATAGTAGTACCTTTGCTGCGCAACGAAGAAATCATAGGTGTATTGGATATTGACAGTGACCAATTGAATGATTTTGATGAGTTGGACAACAACTATTTAACAGAATTGTGCCAATGGCTTTCAGAATATATTTTTTAATATTTGGTTTATTACTTCTTGTTTCTTGTGCTCAAGTAACTACTTTATCAGGAGGAAATAAAGACTCAATAGCACCAAAACCAATTGCAGAGAAAACCACACCATTAGCGGGTTCAATCAATTTTACGGGTAATTCAATTGCTATTCCTTTTGATGAGTTTGTAAAATTGGACAATCCTTCAGAAAAGATTTTTATTATACCGCCTCATACTAAATTGCATGCAAAATTAGAAAAGAAGACGTTGCAGATTCATTGGGAGGATACCTTAAAAGCGAATACAACTTATACGATTTATATGAATCGTGCAGTGAAAGACATTACCGAAAACAATGATTCGATTATGCAATACGTTTTTTCTACAGGAAACTACATTGATTCTATGACCTACCAAGTTAAGGTAGAAGATGCCATAAAATCAGTTCCCGTAGCAGGTTGTTTGGTTGGATTGTATGCAGGAAGAACAGATTCTATTTTACCCACTTATTTTGCTGAAACTTCTGGTTTAGGAATTGCGAAATTGAACTATTTAAAAAGAGGAAAATATACTTTAATTGCTTTCGAGGATAAAAACAAAGATCTTATTTACCAAAAAACAGAGAAAATAGCATTTAGAGCAGAAAAAATTCAATTAGATTCCTCGACAGTCGATACGATTCCTTTGCGATTATTTGTCAATGAAGACGGACCGAAATTGACTACAATAAAATTTCAAGCGCCATCACAATTTGAAGTTGAAGCGAACCGTTCATTAAAAAATGGAACGTATCAAGTGAATGGAAAACAAATTGACTCGAAAGAAATTAAATTTATAACCGATTTAAAGATTCAGTTTTGGACATCTGCAAAGGATACAAGTTTCAAGGAAATCCAATTTGTTTCAAAAAATCAATTTTTAGAAGATACGATTTCATTGCGAATACTTGCTCGAGAGAAATTGGGAAGATTAAGACATACTTCAAATGGAGCTAATTTAGTAGCTACGGATACTTTAAAATTTCAATTCTCAGATAGAATTGCAACAGTAGATACAGCATTAATTAAATTGAAAAACAAAAAAGATTTGACAGGTATAAAACTGCAGAAAGTAGAAGTGAATCAGAATGAATTATGGCTCTTTTTTCCGAAAAAAGGAGTAAAAGAAATGAATTTACTGATGAAGCCGAAAGCAGTGATAACCAATGATGCTTTTCTTTCTGATACCTTAAAAATGGATATTTCGATCAAAGAGGAAAAAGATTTTGGCGCAATTAAATTAGATGCAACTTATTTTAAATCTCCAATTATTGTAGAAGTTTTGAAAGGAACAACGGTTGTTCAGACCCTTCCTTTACAAGGAGTAAAAACCACACTGATTCAACAATTAGAACCAGCAGAATATACCTTTAAAGTAGTTTTAGACGAGAATCAAAATGGTAAAT
>CALPVI020000297.1 GCA_943326975.2 Actinomyces viscosus
AAATTGATAGAAGAATCTAATATAAATATAAATTTATATTTTAATATCGCCCAGTGCTATGAAGCCCTAAACGATAAAGAAAACGCCTTAGATTATTATATTCAATCTGCAACTCTTCGACGTGAACGTATTGGTATGGATAAAGAATCCACCCAAGAATCCATTTCAAATGCAATACGCCTAGCAAAAGAATTAGACAAAGAAAATGAACTTCCAGACTGGATGAGGTAAAAAGTAAGTTGGAACATTGTTTATCAAAAGAATTAATAGAATTAATAGAATTATTTGCTACCAATTTAAATACTAGCTATGAAAGTATTAATTACCTCTTTTGGCCCTTTTAAGAATAGTCCAAAAAACCCAAGTAATGAGGTTATGCTGCAGTTACAAAAAAGGATTGAGAACAATAATTTGTTTTCAAACAATATTACCTGGCTGACTTTAGATGTGTCTTGGTTGAAAATAGATCAATTTGTTACCTCAATCGCGAATGAAAAATTTGATGTAATGATTCATTTAGGAGTTGCAATCAATAATTCTTTGATGAGAATTGAATTAAATGCGAAAAACAATTGCAAAGGGATTGATATTTTTGGTAAAACTCCCTTAAATAATATGATTTCGTTGGAAGGGCAAGATTTTAATACGAACATTGATACGATTCAACTTGAGAGTTTTGTGCAAAAACATAACCGTAAAGTTCGTTTTTCAGAAGATGCAGGTGCTTATTTGTGTAATTACATTTATTATAAATCGTTAGAATTGTTTTCAAAGAAAAGTAAAGTATTATTTATTCATATCGCAGATGTTTTAAACAATAAGGAAGCCGTTTCTATTGAAAATCAAGCAGAATTAATAGAAGAATTATTACTTGAGTTAATACTAAATCAACGTTCTGTGAAATCGGAATAGTCAATTTTTTAAGAATACTTATCTTTGCAATCAACTAATAATAATTATCAATTTTAATTATCAAAACAAATGGAAAAAAAATGGAATAAAATAGTTTTGTATTTTGTGATTTTTTCGTTAATTCATTTAATATTAGATACTACAAAAGATTTTTCTATCAAATATCAATTCTTGTTAATGTTATTTGATGGTCTAATAACCTTTGTTTTTTTAGTTGATTTTATATGGAAAATACTAGTTTTAGTAAAAAAGAAAACAGTTAAAATCAGTTCGTTTTTTAGTTTTGAAATTTTAATTGATTTTTTCAGTCTATTTCCTTTTTTCATTGCCTTATTCTTACCAGGATTAAAGTTTTTAGCAATCATTAGGTTACTCCGTTTATTGAGAGTTTTTAAGCTCTTTAATCGTGTAAAATCTAATAATCTGATTCTTAATGCGATTAAAAATAAAAAATATGAACTTTACACTTCATTTCAAGTCGTTATTATTGTAACTATTATTCTATCATCTATTTTATATTTTGTCGAAAACCAAAGTCAGCCTGATAATTTTTCAAGTATTGTTGACGCATTTCTATGGTCGATATCAAAATTTATAGGTGGAATTGGCGGATATGGAGATTTTTCACCGATTACGGTTGCAGGTAAGATTTTAGCAACATTTGTAGGGGTGCTTGGAATTGCGCTATTTGCTGTACCTGCCGGTATTATTGCATCAGGTTTCGTAGAAGAAATTGAAGAAGAGAAGAAAAATAGTGAGTTGAATTTGATCTATGAAACGTTATCAAAAGCTTTTCATTTTGATGTATTAGGCGGTTCAAGAGCAAAGCAAAAAAATAATTTACATCACGTCAGAAGAAGGTATATTTCATTAGTAGATGCAAGTGTAAAAATGAATAAATCCGATGCTGATATTTTTGCGGTATGTGGTTTAGAGAAAAATGTAAAATTATCCAAACGTTTAACAGCAGATGGAGAAGAAGAAATTTTGATTGAATATTTTGATAATAATTCAGTATATGGAACTTTTGTAAATAGAAATTCTTCGATTACAATTATGAGTCCACACTCGGATGATGGTTTCAATTTAGGTCATTATACATATTGCTTAGCTGAATATTTACAGGCCAATTATTTAAGTGTTGAGAAATATGGTATTTATTCTTTTTTAGAAGAGAAAAATATAAATTTCAATGAAAACAAACTTTATTTATCTGAATTAGAAGAGATTGAAAATCCTGTTTTTAAAACAGTTGTAGAAGATTTAAGTACTTTGGTTAAGAAAGGTGGTTATGTATTTAATATTGGAACAAGTATGGGGAAATCTCCTAGTTTTCATATTTTGAATGGAAGTGAAGCAGAAAATTCAAATGGAAAGAATACAATTACATTTTTTGAAAAAGCGAATACAGAAAACATCTACAAAGCTATTGAGGAATTAAGTAAAGAACATGATTTTACATTAACGAAAGATACGCATTATTCAAATGCTGGCCCAAATCATTTGGATCAATTCGTTTTCAATAAATTAAATGCGAATGCGATGTCGATTAAAGTAAATGTTGAAATTGTGAAAGGTAGTCATGATAAATATTACGATACGATTCGTATTCTTGGAGAAGCGATAAAAAGAAATACAATTTAAGGATAGAAATTATTTCTATTGATAGAATTTAAAATGTAGAATTATCATTTGTAGATAAATTATGTGTTAATTATTTAAGAATTTGAAAAATCAAACAATAAAATGTTTATTTTTCATTTTTTAAGTACCTAATATTGACACAAAATGACCAATAATTTAAAAATCAATGAACTTTTAGTAATTGCTAAATCAGAAAAACCTGAATTTCGTGCTGATGAACTAATCGTGTTAGGCGAGGAAATATTGAATAATGTTGCTGCCTTAGGTGTAGCACTTTACATAGAAAAAGCAGGAGAAATACAACTAGATCAATACAATGATTATATTTTAAATAATCTTTTTTTAAACAAAGGTCACCAAAATGCAGGCCCAATTTTAAAAAAAGTTTGTTTCATGTTACAAAAAATGGAGAAAGGGATATCTACTGAATTAGATGCTTTCTTAGATCTATTTCAATTTGGTAATCAATGGAACACTGTTTTAAATGATTTGTCGAAATTTAGAAATAGTTTAATGCATGGTTTTTTTGTTTTACCTGCCGCAACAAATGAAGAGCAAACAAAAAAAATAGAAGGACTATTAAGCCATTTAGCAGCAATAGGTGTTTTTAGTTATGATACTAATTTTCATTTTAGAGATACAAAAGGTTTTACAGGAGAATGGCACATCAATGAAAGTGATAAGAGCGCTTGGGATAATCTAGAAAATTCAACTTTATTTGGAAAATTAATTCAGCAAGTAGAAGTAGAATTATTTGAACCTACTTTTTGGGAATTTGAAACAACGGAAAGCAAACAACCTTTACCGACAGATGTTTTAAAAGTTATCTCAAATGAAAATTTCGGCGCACTTGCATGTTGGTTTCATCCAGCTGAAAATGAACAACAAATTAACT
>CALPVI020000298.1 GCA_943326975.2 Actinomyces viscosus
ATTGTTTATCATTATCACTATGTTCCAAAAGAGGCTATTAATTCAAAACCTGAGGATGGAAGCGTTCAGTAATCGTTCCTAAACCTTGTGAAGCTTCGTTCCATTTTTCTATTTTAAATTCAATAGATATAAATTCACAAGTTTGTAAGTCGACAAATTCATTAGTCAAATATTCGGCTAAATCTGAAATTCCATTGTTATGACCAATAATAAAAATGTCTTCACTAGTAGTCTGATTATTAATGAATTTTAAAAGAATTTCCTTTTCAGCTAAATAAAATTGATTATCGTATATAATTTCCTTTTCTACAAAAGTATCTTTTAGATAAGAAAATGTTTGTCTAGTTCTTTTTGCATCTGAACTAAATACTTTCGAAATAGTTAATTTATTTTCAAGGAGGTATTGGTTCATTAATTTACTTTGTTCAATACCTTTTTTTAATAGTGCTCTATCAAAATCTTTTCCAGATGTTGATGCAGCCTCTGTTTTTGCATGTCTAAGAAGATGTAATTTCATTGAATAAATTCTTGATATAATTTTAACAATGAATATACTAATTATTCTTGAATTGAATTTCTTTAGCCAGATTAGAAACTAGAAAAATTTATTAGTAGTAACTTTATAATATAGTATTAACTTTGTCCAAAGGCAAATCAGTTTATCGCCGTTCCGATTCGTCGGGAAGGAGGAAAGTCTGGGCAGTATAGAGCACCGTACTTCCTAACGGGAAGGATGCGAGAAATCGTAGACAGAAAGTGCCGCAGAAAGGAAAACTACCCCGAACTAGTTGAAGGGAAAAGGTGAAAAGGTGGGGTAAGAGCTCACCGTGCTAATGGTGACATTAGTTGCAAGGTAAACCTTACGGACTGAAAGACCATGTAAACCAAGGCTTGAGGGTTGCTCGCCCAATCTTGGAGGGTAGGTCGATGGATCCCAACTGTGAAGTTGGGGCTAGATAAATGATAGACATCCATTTTTTAATGGAAACAGAACCCGGCTTATGATTTGCCTTTTTTTATTCTACTGTAATAGTTGAATCAACAATTATTAAAGAATCAGATGGTTCAATTGTAATAGGTTCATAATATATTTCAATTGATTTTTCTGTTTTTGTTTTGTTGATAATACGAGTTAAATATTTATAATTAACAGTTTGCTTAGACACATTACCTTTGTAAGTTTGAAAATCAAGGTTTTGATATTCGTAAGGATGAACTCTTTTGTGCAATGAAATAGGAACTGTTTTCCATACATAGTTTAATTTTTCGTTCATTCTTACAGAAGCAATATATTCGATCAACAATTGAGCATTTTCAAAGTTTCTAGCCTGTTTTACAACTCCTGCTGTATGTAAATTAAAATATGAACCAGTAGTAGATTGATTCAAAAATAAAGGATAATATTTTTCATTTAAAGAATCATTAGATTCAATATTTTTAACATAATTTGAAAGATAAGTCAAATAGAAGTTGGGTTTTAAAAGTTCTTTTATTTCCCCACCAAGATAAACTTGATTTTCATTGAATTTAGTATACCAATTAACAGCATTGATTCGTTTCTTTTTTCGAACAATTGGCGCATAAAGTGGTAAAATATCTTCTTCTTCAATTATATCGGTAGTCCACTTGTTTACGTATTCTTTTTCAATTAAATGGGCATATTTTTCAGGCTCTTCTTTTGTGTCTTTTTTAGTAACTAAAACATATGGATCTAGACCAATACCATACCAAGAATGATTCTTCCCTCGTAATGTAAAAGGAACTAGTTCATCTAATTTCCATGAGTTAATAGTATTATATAATCCTAATTTTTGTGCTTTGTAAGAACTGACAATAGATTTAAGAATGATTACATCTGCATTTGTGTTTACTCCCTCGACTTTAATTTTTTTTAAAAGTTCCTCTGTAGGGAAAAAGTGAATTTTGACATAAATATGTTTTTTCTTAGTGAATGTTTTAAAAATAGTTTCATCTTTTTTAGTTAAACAATCAGAGAAAATAGTAACATATTGTTTTTTAGGTTCTTTTGCTGTTTCTATTAAGCAAGATGCAAGTAATAAAGTCAAAATGAAGACTGTGATTACTGTTTTTAAACCTTTATTTATTTTCATACTACAAATATATTGAACTTAGATAAGTTTGTTTCAATTTCATTGAATAAAATCTTTATTTTTGCCTTGAACAAAAAATAGTTAGCGTGAGCGAATCAAAAAAAACAACTAAAAAGCAAACTTTAGTAATAAAACAATTACTTGAAGATATTCAATCAGGAAATGCTTCTAAGATTTCAGCGGCAATTAAGATGTTACAAGTTAATGGTGATATTAGAGTTTTAAGACCGATAGCTGAAGTGCTTTTGACTAAAATACCTCAATCAAGCCGTCAAGAAATTTTGAATTTTTACGGTGACTTAAAAGTTTCAGATGCAGCTGAAGAGATGATGGAAATAATTGCTGATAATCATTTTCAAAGTATTCGTCAGGAGTTGCTTACAACTATTTGGAACAGTAAAGTTGACTATAGTGATTTTATTGCTGACTTCGTTGAAATTGCTTGCGATGGAAGTTTCATGGAATCATTGGAATGTTTAACAATTATAGAAAATATGGATGGTCCTTTTTTAGAGCAGCATATTTTAGAATCTCAATTGCATTTAAAAGACTATATCGAAGATGATGCACCTAAAGATCCACAAAAAGCACATATTTTAAGTGAAATTGCTCAATTGATAAAAGATTTTGATTTGGAAATTGATGATTAAAAAATTAAGTTTAATCAAAAAAGAAAGGCGTAAATTGATATAATTTACGCCTTTCTTTTTTTAAGAATTTTATTCCCAGTTGAATTCTTCTCGAATCTTAGTAAAAATAAATTCTTTCAATTCTTCAGATTCAATTTTTTCTATAATATCATTCATAAACGCTGATACAATCAATTGTCTCGCTGAATTTTCTGATAATCCTCTTGCTCTTAGATAAAATACAGCCTCTTCATCTAATTGACCTGTTGTTGAACCATGCGAGCATTTTACATCATCCGCATAGATTTCTAATTCAGGTTTCGAATTTACGGTTGCATCGTTACTTAAAAGCACATTTGCATTGTTTTGAAACGCATTTGTTTTTTGAGCATCTTTACGTACGAAAACTTTACCATTGAAAACAGCTGTTGATTTATCGTACATAACACCTTTGTAAGATTCATTTGAATTACAATGTGGTACTCTGTGATCTACCATTGTATGATTGTCAACATGTTGTTGTCCTTTCAAGATATATACTCCGTTCAAATTACTTTCACAGTTCGAACCATCAACTAAGATGTTCAAGTTATTTCTAACCAAAGCACCATTTAAAGTAATGGTATTAATCGTAAAAGTTGAATTTTTATCTTGATGAATTTGTTCTGTTGAGACTTGGTAAGAAGTGTTGTTTTCTAACTGAAGTTTATC
>CALPVI020000299.1 GCA_943326975.2 Actinomyces viscosus
TGTTTCAGTTGGTATAGCAATTACATTCTCTTTTTGTAATTCAATAATAGCTCTATTTATTGATTTTGTTATCATAATACTTAAGGGTTACAATTATCACAATACATTGGTTCTTCAAATTGCTTTCCATTTGGAAATTGTTTTACTTCCGTAAAATCACATTTAACACAACAATAAATATGACTTTTTACAGAACGCGTTGGAGATTGACAATAAGAACAAGGTAATCCTTCTTTTACTTCAGTGACACCAAATCCAGGAGTAGCGCAATTGGGACATGTGGATTTTATTTTATCAACTAATTTCAAAGTAAGTTTACGAATAACTTCCATACGAGTAGGATTGTACATTGCGCGCATATCAGTTTCTATATAAACTTTATCATATTCAGTTTTTAACAACGTGAATTTCGAAAGCAACTCATTCCAATCAGTAATTCCTTTATAAATATCAATCACCTCATCGGGAGATTTCCTGACAATTAAACCATGTGAAGGAAATTTTGCTTTTAAAACAAATTGAATCAAATCTTTCTCTTCTGAAATATATGCCGCATTAAAATTTGTTTCTAAGCTCAATTCACGAACAACTATCTCTAATTCATTTTTCTTATCAATAAAAACTAAAAATTCATCATCAGCTGATGCAAAAAAATAAGAAGGATGTGGTCCAAATGAACCTTCACTAGCTATTGCAATAGGTGCATTTGTTAGATCCATAGCTAATTCACATTTTTTTCTTGCTGTTGAAATTGGATCTTTTTCACGATTAACTTCACCTGAAAAAGTTCCTAAATTATCTGTGTCAAAATTGGAAGGAACAACACAAATACAACCTAAATTAGATTCTAAAATAGGCTGTATTACTTGTTCTTTATGATGCATTGTTGCAATCACTAATTCTCTGTTCGTAAACATTTTATGATTTGTATTTATTAACACCTAATAACTTAAAAATAAGTAAACTAGAAATTATTGAACAACATAAAATGATGCGGCTAGTTATAAGATCCTTTATAAATAAAGAAATGATTAACATTACTAACATTAATAAAATAAGTAGGATAAAAATGAAGGTCTTCATAATCCAATGAATTAAAATTAATATTAAACTTTAAAGGTTATATTGAAAATAATTTCATTATAATGAATAATTAGTGACGATTATTTTTTCTGATTTCTCTTTTAGTTATCTCAACATCCATTGCTCTAAAAATGGCAAAACTGAAAATGAATAAGAGTAAACTGATCACTCCAATTAGAAAGTAATGCTGCGTTGCAAAATCGATAATGAAATGCTCCATTTCTATCAAAGATGTTTGGAGAAGTATACTTAATAGAAAAATAATAGCAGAAAATAATATGATCAGCAATAAAAATGCTTTTGCTTTCGAATTTTTAAGTTTCATGACATTTCAATTTAAAGAGTTAAAAAATTTTTACGACAGATAAATAAAGTGGTAAACCAATCGTGATATTGACCGGAAAAGTAACAGCTAATGCCATAGGCAAATACAAACCAGGATTTGCTTTAGGTACAGCTATTTTCATTGCTGCAGGTACAGCAATATAGGAAGCACTTGCTGCTAATGTTGCTAGAATAAATCGATTACCAATATCGTGTGTAATGAATTGACTTACTATGGCTACTATTGTTCCATTAACCAATGGAATTAGAATTGCAAAAGCTAACGTGAACCAACCACTTTTGAAAAAATCATTGAGTTTTCGTCCGCTAATAATTCCCATATCTAATAAGAAAATAGCTAAGAATCCTTTGAATAAATCTGTTGTGAAAGGTTTAATGCCTAGTGCTTGTTTATCACTTGCTAGTAGTCCAATAATTAAACTTCCAACGATCAATAAAACACTTCCATTTGTTAAGGCATGCAAAATCACATCTTTAAAATTTTTCGGACTTTCTTTTTGAATTTTATATTTACAGTAGGATTTTATTAATAAGAAGCCAATAATAATTGCAGGTGCTTCCATTAATGCCATTACCGCAACTAAATATCCACTAAATTTTATATTTAACGTTTCTAAAAATGAAACAGCTGTCACAAATGTTACTGCACTAATTGATCCATATGCTGCCGCAATAGCTCCTGCGTTTTCAGTTGATAATTTACGTTTTAATATAAAGAAAGTATAAAAGGGTATCAAAATTGAGACTAGTAATCCAAATAAAATAGCCCATATTATTTCAGAAGAAAATTCAGAATGCGCTAATTCTTGCCCACCTTTAAAACCGATAGAAAAAAGTAAATAAAGTGATATGAACTTACTTGAATTCGGAGGGATTTCTAAATCACTTTTTAAGCGCACAGCAATAATTCCCAGTAAGAAAAATAATAATGCTGGATTCGTTAAATTTTCTATTAATAAGGACAAATTCATTTTATATTATTATTTAATTAAAACAAATTTCGGTTGAATTATTTATATATTTTTATTTATCTTTGTTATGTTTTACATAAATATATTTTATGAATTATACTTTAAATCAATTGCATATTTTTCTGAAAATAGTTCAAACAGAAAGTGTTACAAAAGCTTCTGAAGAGTTGCATTTGACCCAGCCTGCTGTATCTATACAATTAAAAAATTTTCAAAATCAATTTGATATTCCCTTAACTGAAATAGTAGGCCGTAAAATTTATATTACAGATTTTGGGAGAGAGGTTGCGATAGCGGCAGAGAAAATTATCTCAGAAATCAATTCGTTGAACTATAAGAAACTAGCCTATAAAGGGAAATTAACAGGGAAATTGAAATTTTCAATCGTTTCAACAGCTAAATATGTTATGCCCTTTTTTTTAGCAGATTTTCTAAAATTATATCCAGGCATTGAACTTCAAATGGATGTTACCAACAAATCAGGTGTCTTAGAAAGTTTAGAAAAAAATGAAGTAGATTTTGCTTTGGTGAGTGTCCTTCCTGAAACCATTCAAACAAATCATATTGAATTATTAAAGAATAAATTATATGTAGTTGATAACACAATTAAAACCTATAAAAAACAACAATATTCAAGTTCATTTTTCGAAAAAATACCTCTAATTTATCGAGAAATGGGGTCGGGTACTCGTTTGGTAATGGAACAATATATCAGTCAACACAATTTACCCGTAGTTAAAAAGATGGAGTTAACATCTAATGAAGCCGTTAAGCAAGCTGTAGTTGCAGGATTAGGTGCTTCAATTATGCCCATTATAGGTTTAAAAAACGAATTGCAAAACAAAGAATTACAAATTATTCCAGTGAAAGGTTTCCCTATTGAGTCCAATTGGAATATCATTTGGCTAAAAGATAAAAAATTGTCAGCTGTAGCAGCTTCTTATCTAGAATATATTAATCAAGAGAAAAATAGAATCATTAAGGATAAATTTGGGTGGTATGAGTCATATTAGATGCTAGACTCTAGATGTTAGAAA
>CALPVI020000300.1 GCA_943326975.2 Actinomyces viscosus
TGGATATATTATTTAATTGTATATTTTCTAATAGAATCTTTCTAGTTTCAGGGTTGGGTTCAAATGCTATTATTTTTCCGTTTGGACCAACAACTTTTGAAGTAAAAATGGACATTAATCCAATATTAGCACCAATATCTAAAAAGGTAGCACCTTTTTTTAGGATGGAATCGATAATAAAGAGCGTTCCTTTTTCATAAGTTCCTGAATTGTATATACTTAATTCTACTCCTTTATCATTTACTGGATCTATTTTTAATTTAAATCCGTATAAGGTCGTCATAATAATTGATTGCTTTGGTTTAGGTATAAGAAGTTTGGGTAAATAAAAAGCAATTTTTCTAATGCCACGAATGTCAAAATCGTTTACAAATGAAATTAGTTTATGTCGTAAGCGAAATGATTTCATTTTTTAAGTTGTGGTTTGTCTTCATTTGGAATAAACTCAAGTGATTGATTTAATGTGTCTTTATGGTTTGATCTTAAGAAGTAATATTTATCCGTAAATAAAATACGATCTTTAGATGCTGCGTTTAATTTGTTCCTCAAATTAGGAGATCGGTATTCAACAATAAGTGTTGTGTCATTTTTTAAATAAAAAACAATGAAACGTTCGTTCTTATATGAAGAATTGGCATTTTTGATCGCTTTTACTATTTCATATTCTTTTTTTGAATCAATTTTTGGAGACCAATGAGTTTCAATTCGATTATCTCTTACAACAATTGGAAATGAAACAAAACAATCAGGTGAAAACTCAATTCTTAGCTCGTTGTATTTTTGGAAATTGAAATGCAAAATGGAAGAAGATATTCCTTGTTTGTTATTGTTCCAAGTCGAATGTTTCCCATTTACTATATTTTGTACAGAAGGAAATTTTCGTTCAATTATTTTCTTTTTTACTTTTTTTGGAGCACCACTACAATTTGTAAAAATTACACTACTTGCTATTAAAAGTAGGATGATCAATGCAAATAGATGTTTATATGTGTAGTACATTTTTTAAAAAATAAAAATCAAAGCGTAAGTTAAGATGAATAAAATTGATAACACAATGAAACGATTAAAATTTTTAATCAATTTTGCTAGTACAACTAAAATGATGCCTAATGCTAGAGTGATGTATGGTAAAATGGAAGGATACATATTTGAATTAGAGTGCATTCGAATTATTAAAAAAGCACCGAATATGATGGTTAGCCAACCTATTCCTTTTATTATAGTTTTTAAAAATAACATACGTTTATTTAGATATATTTCTTTTTGCAAACTCCCATAAAACAACACCTGCGCATACAGATACATTCAAGCTGTGTTTGGTGCCAAATTGTGGTATCTCGATAATGTAATCTGACAAATCAATCGCTTCTTGATTTACCCCATCTACTTCATTTCCAAATATTAATGCGTATTTTTTATTTGGTAAATTCGAAACGTCTTGTAAGAAAGTAGTTTTTTCAGCTTGTTCAATACTGCAAATTTTTACACCATCCTTTTTTAATTCATCAATTAACTCGATAATATTGGTTCTGTGTTCCCAATTTACAGATTCGGTTGCTCCTAATGCAGTTTTTTGAATTTCTCTATGAGGAGGTGTGGCAGTAATTCCGCACAAATAGATTTTCTCAACATTAAATGCGTCAGATGTCCTAAAAAATGAACCGATATTATTCAAACTTCGAATACTATCTAAAATTACAATGAGTGGAAATTTTTCTTGTTTTTTGAATTCTTCTTCAGAAACGCGGTCTAATTCCCACAATTTTAACTTCTTGTTCATTTTTATAATTTTTACAAAGATTAAGAAAAAAAACAAACTACTTTCGAAAGTTCAACTTAAATTGAAAGTTGAAAGCAGCTAGGATAGAAATTGCTATGAACAAAATTTGGTTTTTTTGTTGATAATATTCGAAGTTGAAAGTTGGAAGACCCTGTACTAACTTAGTACATTTACACAGCAATTCAAAAAAGCAAAAAGTTGGCAAAAGAAAAGGAAGTAAAGAGTGTTGCAGAAACACCCTTAATGAAGCAATACAATCAAATAAAAGCAAAACACCCTCAAGCGATGTTGTTATTTCGCGTTGGGGATTTCTATGAAACTTTTGGAGAAGATGCTATAAAGGCTTCGAAAATTTTAGGAATTACATTGACCAAAAGGAAAAATGGAGTAGATGCTTATATTGAATTAGCAGGATTTCCGCATCATTCTGTCGATAATTATTTACCAAAATTAGTTCGTGCAGGACAGCGAGTTGCAATTTGCGATCAATTGGAAGATCCAAAAATGACGAAGACGATTGTTAAAAGAGGAGTTACGGAACTGGTTACTCCAGGGGTTTCTTATAACGATCAAGTTTTAGATCAGAAAAAAAACAATTTTTTGTGTGCCATTCATTTTGATAAAAAAGAACATGGAATTTCATTTTTAGATGTTTCTACCGGTGAGTTTTTGGTTTCTCAAGGTTCTAATGAATACATTGAGAAATTAATTCAAGGTTTTGAACCTACTGAAATACTGTTTCAAAAAAATCGATCCAAAGAATATTCAGAGCAATTTGGTGAGAAATATTACACTTATCGATTAGAAGATTGGATTTTTACGAAAGATTTTGCAAGTGAATCATTAAATAAACATTTTGAAACCAATTCGTTAAAAGGGTTTGGTGTTGAAAATATAAATTTAGGTATTATTGCTGCAGGTGCAATTTTACATTATTTGTCAGAAACAGAACACAATCAATTAGGTCATATAACAACAATTTCTCGAATTGAGGAAGAACGTTATGTTTGGTTGGATCGTTTTACGATTCGTAATTTAGAATTAATAAGTTCTGCTCATGAAAATGCTACAACATTAATTGATGTTTTGGATAAAACATTAACTCCAATGGGAGGGAGAATGATGAAACGTTGGATGGTATTGCCATTGAAAGATGCACAACCAATTAATGAGCGTTTAGAGGCAGTTTCTTTCCTGAAAGAACAAGAAGAAAAGACAGAAGTGATTTCTGAACATCTTTCCGAGATTGGTGATTTAGAACGATTGATTTCTAAAGTTGCTGTTGGGAGAGTGAATCCAAGAGAAGTAATGCATTTGAATCGAACGTTAAAGCAAATGCTGCCAATACGTGAGCAATTGACGAATGCAACTTCTACTTTATTGAAACGTATTTCATCTCAATTAAATCCGTGCAAAGAAATATTAGAAGCCATTTCCACTACTTTGGTTGAAGAACCTGCGGTGCAAGTTGGTAAAGGAATGGTCATCGCTCCAGGATTCCATAAAGAATTAGATGAATTAAGAACGATTGCTTTCAATGGAAAAGAATATTTGGAAGCATTACAAGAAAGAGAAAGTGAACGTACAGGTATTCCAAGTTTAAAAGTATCGTTTAATAATGTTTTTGGATACTATTTAGAAGTTCGTAA
>CALPVI020000301.1 GCA_943326975.2 Actinomyces viscosus
AATTGGTTGAGAAGGCTGATATTCTTCAACAACACCAATACTGTATAAGCTTAAAAATATTGAAACAATTGCTGCTATAACGGTAATTAAAGCGCCAATACCAACATACTTTCTATTTTTCCAAGCCCAAATTTTTAATTCTTCAGAGTAAGAAATATTTTCAGAATTTGAATCGCCATCATTTTCAGAAATTGCAGCTTTCAATTGACGTCTTACTCCACTAATTGCACCAATTACAACAGCAAAAATGAATCCTAAAACAATCCAAACCCATCCATTTGTTGATTCTTCCTCAACTCCTTCTTCCATCGAAGCTGCTCCCTCTGCTGGTGCTGCCCCATCTGCTGGTGCTGCCGCTGGATCTGGAGTCGAATCAACCCAATCAAGGATAGCATCGATTTCTTCTTTTTTCAACTCTGGAAACTGTTGCATTGCTGCACCAGAATATGCAGTAACTGTTTGCGCATACGGATCTGAAGCCGCTGCAGCTTGCCAGTTATTTACCCACAGGTAAATTGAACCTTCTTTTGCTCCACCATCTGCCCACTTAGTACGAACTTGGAATAATTTTGGTCCAGTTCCATTCTTATGAGGTTGGTGACAACTTGCACATTTTGCTTTGAAAAGTGCTTCACCTTGAGCGTTTGCATGAAAAGTTCCAACAAAAAACATTGCTGAAACGGTTCCTAAACACCACTTGCTAAAGTTTCTAAACATCTGACTACTAGATATTTTCATTTAAAAAACTATTAATCCATTGACAAAAAAACACTTTTTGACAGCAACAAATTTAGAAGATTACAAGTATTTCATGACAGTTTTATGACAATTTTATTTTGAAAAATAGTAATTTAAAATGATTCTAAATAAGGTCTTATTAACAAAATTTAAAGGATTGTTGATTAACATTCAAATATTGAGGACAATAGAGAAATAAAATAAAATTAAAAAAGAGTTAATTTTGAAAAAAAAATAAATGCTATTAAAATTCGAATCAATAGAAAATATTTTACCAATTGATGGTAAGGTAAACTACTATGGTAAAATTTATTCTGATACAATATCAATGAAATTATTTGATAAATTAATTTCAGAAATAAACCTTGAAAATGATGAAGTAATAGTTTTTGGAAAAAAATACAGAATGAATAGAAAAACTGCTTGGTTTTCAAGTGATAATAAAACATACAAATATAGTAATACTATAAAAATAAGTCAAAACTGGACACCTACATTAATCGAAATAAAAAATAAAATTGAAGAGATAGTTGGAGAAAAATTTAATGCTTGTCTAATAAATTATTATTCAGATGGTAATGACGGCATGGGATGGCATGCGGATAATGAAAAAGAAATAATAGAAAACTCATCGATTGCTTCGTTCAGTTTAGGTGAACAAAGAACATTTAAAATTAGACATACAAATTCTAAAATTACAAAAACAATACAATTAGAAAATGGAAGTTTACTATTAATGAAAGATGAAACACAAAAATATTGGCAACATTGTATCACAAAAAGTAAAAAAATACATAATCCACGAATTAATCTCACATTTAGAAAAATTTATTAATTTATTTTTTTCTTTAAAAAAATGAATAAAAATAAGGGTTACAAGAAATAAAATAGATTAAAAAGTAGTCTAATTAAAAAAATAAAAAGTAATTAAAATCAAGTAATTAGATTTAGATACTTTTTATTAGTACATTTGTTTAAATTAATTATAATATGAACAAAGGAATTGTAAAATTTTTCAACGATTCAAAAGGATTTGGATTTATTAAAGACGAAGCGTCTAACCAAGAGTACTTCGTACACATTTCAGGTCTAATTGACGAAATTAGAGAAAATGACGAAGTTACTTTCGAACTTCAAGACGGAAAAAAAGGATTAAATGCAGTAAACGTTAAACAAGCGTAAGCTTTCACGATACTTTAAATTTATGAAATTTAAGCCTTCGATTTATCGAGGGCTTTTTTTTGTTTATTAAATTCTTATCTAATTAATTCTTTAAATACTTTTTCAAATTTTTCTACTTTTGGTTGAATTACTAACCTACAGTAACCATCTCCTCCATTATTTTTATAATAATCCTGATGATAGTCTTCAGCTAAATAAAAATGCTTCAATCTTTCAACTTTAGTAACGATTGGATCAGAATAAACATTTTGACTATTTAAAGTATTAATTATTTCATTTGCTAAATCATTTTGATTTTCATTTACATAAAAAATTATTGAACGATATTGTGTGCCAACATCAGCTCCTTGTCGATTAAGTGTTGTTGGATCGTGAACAGCAAAAAAAACTTTTAAAATATCTTTTAAATTAATAATTCCTGGGTTGTAAATAATTTGAACAACTTCAGCATGATTTGTTTTTCCAGTACAAACCTCTTTATATGAGGGGTTTGAAATATTCCCACCAGAAAAACCAGATGTAACAGAAAGAACACCTTTTAATTCTTCATAAATAGCTTCCACACACCAATAACAACCACCACCTAAAACAATTGTATCATAAGTGTTAATATTTTGAGCTACTTTAATTTTTGGAACAAACTCCAAAGCTATAGAATTCATACAATACCTCTTACCTGTAGGTTCGGGTCCATCATCAAATAAATGACCTAAATGACCGCCACATCTTCCGCATAATGCTTCATCACGTTTCATTCCGTGAGAAGTATCTAACTTAAAGACAATACTTTTTTTATTTTTTTGTTCAAAAAAACTGGGCCAACCACAAGAACTAGAAAATTTAGCATCCGAATCAAACAATTCATTACCACAAGCAGCACAATAATAAGTACCTTTTTGATCTAATTGATAATATTTACCTGTAAAAGGTCTCTCTGTATCTTTTTCTCTTGATACAGCATACAATTCAGGAGATAAAACTAATTTCCATTCTTCATTTGAAATAAAAATTTTTGAAGTATCCGTTCTTGAATAATATTTATTAAAACTAGAAATAGATTTATCATTTTTATTCTCATTAGTTTGCGCACAAGCAAATAATGCTGAAAATAAAATCAAATATAAAATTTTAAAATTCATATTGTTTAGTTTATTATTCTAACGAATTAATAAATATTTAATTGTTTCAATTAACAAAAATTAAGATAAATAAAATAAAATCTTAATTATACTTTAAACATCTAAAATAAGAAAGCTATATGTATTTTTGCTAAAAAGTAGAATGGATAAAATAATACATATTATTGGAACAGGACCTGCAGCACTAATGGCCGGAACAATTTTATCCAGTAATGGTAATAAAGTTCATTTCTATGATCAAAAATCAACACCTGGAAGAAAATTTTTAGTTGCAGGAAATGGAGGTTTTAACCTGACACATTCAGAAAAAGTAAATGAATTTATTAAAAAATACAATCAAAAACTTATTCAAAAAAGTGTAGAAAACTTT
>CALPVI020000302.1 GCA_943326975.2 Actinomyces viscosus
ATTCATCTTCACCATATAAGTAAGCGAAGTTTGTTGACCAACAAACAAATAAGAGCGTCCTATAATTGATCTACTTTCTTGAGATCTAACAATCGTGAAAAACAAAATAAATAATATGTATAGCAATCGATTCATTAGCCTCTTTTCTTGAAAAGTTTCATAAGAATTGGAATATAATCCTCATCTGTTGTAATTGTTGCCAAGTCTACACCTGCTTTTTTAAATTCATCTATTATTCTATTCTGTTTTGTAATCGCCTGATTTTTAAATTTAGCTTGAACACTAACAGCATTTGTATTTACCCAAGATGCTTTATTCGTCTCTGCATTATAAAGTTGAATGATTCCTAACTTAGGTAATTCAAACTCAGATTTATCTTTGATATTAATACCTACCAAATCATGTTTTTTACTACTCAGTTTAATACCTTCAATGAAGTTGTTTTCATCTTGAAAATCACTAATTAAAAATGCTATACATCTTTTCTTTTGTGTATTTCTGAAAAATTTCAATCCTTCATTTAAGTTCGTTCCTTTATTTTCAGGATGAAATTCTATCAAATGTCTTAATATTAATAACGCGTGATTTCTTCCTTTTCCTGCTGGAATGTATTTTTCTACTTTATCAGTAATAAAAATAGCACCCACTTTATCTTTATTTGATATTGCTGAAAACAATAAAACTGCTGCAATCTCAATCGCTAATTCTTTCTTACTTTTCGACTCTAAACCAAAATCATTTGAACCTGATAAATCAATCATTAACATTACAGTTAATTCTCTTTCTTCTTCAAACACTTTCACAAAAGGATTTCCAAATCGCGCTGTTACATTCCAATCAATCGTTCGAACTTCATCTCCCAATTGATATTCCCTTACTTCACTAAAAGCCATTCCTTTCCCTTTGAATGCCGAATGATATTCACCAGAGAAGACTTGTTTCGTCAAACCTTTCGTTTTGATTTCAAGTCTTTGTATTTTCTTTATGATTTCAGCTACTTCCATTCAATTCTCAAGGAACCTCTACTCTTTGTAATATTTTATTGATTACATCCGTTGCAGTCATTCTTTCTGCTTCAGCTTCATATGTTAAACCAATTCTATGTCTCATAACATCAGGCGCTATAGAACGTATATCTTCTGGGATTACAAAACCTCTATTTTGTAAAAATGCATATGCTTTAGCTGCTATAGCCAAATTAATACTTGCTCTTGGGGAACAACCGTAACTAATTAATGGTTCCAAAAATCCTAAGCCATATTGTTCAGGTGTTCTAGTTGCATAAACTATATCAACTATATACTGCTCAATTTTTTCATCTAAATATACTTCTTTCACTAATGTCCTTGCTCTGTCAATATCTTTGGTTGAAAGAATTTTAGAAACTTTTGACAAACCTTCTGACCTAACATTTGAACGTATAATCAATTTTTCTTCTTCCTTCGAAGGATAATCTAAAAACAATTTTAACATAAATCTATCCACTTGAGCTTCGGGAAGTGAATAAGTTCCTTCTTGCTCTATTGGATTCATTGTCGCTAAAACTAAAAATGGTGTTGGCAATTGAAATGTATCATCACCTATAGTAATTTGTCGCTCCTGCATCGCTTCCAACAAAGCACTTTGAACCTTTGCTGGTGCGCGATTAATTTCATCTGCTAAAATAAAATTTGAAAAAATCGGTCCTTTTTTGACATTAAACGTTTCTGTTTTTGGACTATACATTAAAGTGCCTGTCACATCAGCTGGTAATAAATCAGGTGTGAATTGAATCCTACTAAAACCAACATCAATTGCTTCTGATAATGTTTTAATTGCTAATGTTTTAGCTAAACCAGGAACACCCTCTAACAACACATGTCCATCTGCTAATAAAGCTATCAATAATCTATCAATCATATAAGACTGACCCACAATAACCTTACTCAATTCTTGTTTCAATTGAGAAAAAATGTAATTTTCTTGTTTAATCTTTTCACTTAACTCTCGCAATGCTTCCGCAGGATTGAGACTTGTATTTATACTTTCTGACATAATCGATTTTATGAACATACAAAATTGGAGAAGTTTCGGTTTAAATCACTTGTATTTGCTGTTAAATAATGTTAACATTGGCGATTAAAATTTCAAATTAAACTTGATATGGAAGAGCGCAAATGCAAAGAATGCGATCAAAAATTAAGAGGTAGAAAAGATCAGAAATTTTGCTCTGACTATTGCCGAAATACCTATAACAACAGACTAAATGAAGATTCAACTAAATACATCCGTAGAATCAATAATATTCTTAAAAAAAATAGACGGATATTATCAGAAAACAATCCAAAAGGAAAAAATACAGTAGACGGAATTAGTCTTGCTGAGGAAGGTTTCAATTTTCATTATTATACAAATGTCTACAAAACTCAAAAGGGGGCCATTTACTATTTTTGCTATGACCAAGGTTATCTAAAAATAGAAAATGATCAATACATGTTGGTCCAAAAGCAAGATTATGTCAAATAATTCTAAAAACTAAAAATCAATAAAGATTCATTTTTTTACTAATTTTAGTCTAATTAAATTTTAAAATAATATGAAAATTAAATTATCCATATTTGCATTAAGTGTATTAATCGCATTAAACAGTTGTAAAAAAACAGCAAAAACAATTGATAAAGATGTTTCTGTTGCTACAGATAATAGTTTAGGCGATGCTATTTATAACGATGTTCAAAATATTTCTGATCAAGCAGCAAAAGGACAATTAACATTTTACATGTCTATTTCAGGACTTGACGAAAAGGAGGAAGTAAAAAATCTAGAAGCTAATGCTAAAATAAGTTGCGCCACAATTACACATGATTCTATTTCAAATCCAAAAACTTTAACAATTGATTTTGGTAATACAAATTGTTTGTGTAATGATGGGAAATATAGAAAAGGACAAATCAATGTTTCTTATAATGGTAAATATCGTGATCCAGGTTCTGTTCATTCAATTTCTTTTACAAATTATTTCGTTAATGATAATCAAGTCTTAGGTTCAAAGACTGTAACTAACAATGGAGTTAATGGAAATGGGAATTTAACTTTTTCAATTGTTGTTGATGGAACAATTAAAAAAGCGAACAATGGAGGTTCTATCATATGGAAATCAAATAGAACAAGAGAATGGTTGTCGGGTTCAAATACATCAACTTGGTATGACGATGTATACTCAATAACTGGAAATGGTTCGGGTATGAGTGCAAAAGGAGTAAGTTATACAACTAAAATAACAACACCTTTACGTAGAGCATTAAATTGTCATTGGTTTGATAGTGGCGTGATTGAAGTTAATCCTGCAAATCTTCCTGTTAGAGTAATTGATTATGGTAGCGGAAGTTGTGACAACAATGTTAATGTTACGATTAACGGAGTAACTTATCCGATTACAATTAATTA
>CALPVI020000303.1 GCA_943326975.2 Actinomyces viscosus
GATAATTGACCATTTCCAATAAAGTGGAATGATAGAATAAAAATAAACAGATAAATAATTTTTTTCATATAGCTCTTAAAAGTAAGGCTAATATTTTAATTTTAAGATAAATTAAAGACGTCTGTGAAAAACTTTTAAAGTTGTTAAAATTTCAGTAGTATATAGTTTTAATTATATTGAGTTCACTAACAGTATTTTAATTTGTTGAAGTTTCTTTTTTATTTCTTAATAAATTCATCAATGATATATAGCATATCTGCTTTTTGCTCTGCAGATGCATTGTTGCACATATCGTTATGAAGCATATTGCTCATGTTTGCAATACTGATTTTGTATTTCTCACATTCTTCTATTGATGGAATTACCCCTTCATCTGGGATTTGATCTGAAGAACGAATCGATAATATCATTGGTTTTTCTGTTCTTGGGATTGGCATGCGTCGATTATCTAGAGTGATAATTTTTACAACATTTTGCGGATATTTTTCAGCATATAATAAAGACATGTCTCCTCCGTTAGAATGGCCTATCAATGTAATACCAGTTGTATCTACGAAATCAAATTCTGATTGAATACTTTTAATTACATAGGCAATGTTTTTCACCCCTTTTTCCCAATTAGGCATTCTTAATTCTTTTAAATTTGGACCATCTAACGCTAAAGAATCATCAGTTGGGACTTCATGTTGAACACTTACAACGAAATATCCCTTAGAAGCTAGATGATTTGCAATGAAAGAGTATCCTAAATAGGGTTTTCCGCTATTAAAACCATATCCATGACTCAAGACAACTACTTTCATTTTTCCTTTTAAAGAGTCTGCTATTTTAGGATGATACATGATAATAGGTATACTTCTGTTTCTAGAAGTATCATCTAAATCAGAACGTTGAATAGTTACAGGTAAATTACCAAATTTCTTAGCATACAAACTATACTCATTTGTTTCAGCTATTGTTGTTTCAGTTACAGATGATTCTTGGGAATAAACTGATTTTATTACAACAAAAAAGATTGCAATTAATGATATATATTTCATAAGCTAAATTTTAATGAATATTAAAAGTTATTTATTCTTTACGTTATATTTCAAAAAATGTTCCAATTTAGAATGGTACATTACTTTAAACAAAAAAAATCGTTGAACAATATGAACAACGATTTACTATTATAAATGAGAGATTAAGCTATTTATATTTTTTTAACTCTAACAGCATTCATCCCTTTCATGCCTCTTTCCAATTCGAAACTAACAAGATCATTTTCTTTTACTTCATCGATTAAACCATGAACATGCACAAAATACTTTTCTTGAGTGTCCTTTTCTTTAATAAACCCAAAACCTTTTTGATCGTTAAAGAAATCAATTCTCCCTGTTCTGATAGGATCAATATCTTCAGCTTCTCTTTTAGGAACACCTAATTCAATTGTTTCAGGATCAATTTCTTTTTTCTTTTTCAATGGGTTAGGTGGGGTATCTGTAATATGACCATTTTCATCTACATACGCCATCATGTTTTCTAAACCACCACCTGAAGAATTAGATTTTCTTTCTTCTTTTATAAGTTGCTTGTCTTGACGTTTTTTTAAACGTTTTTTTTCTTTTTCTTTCTTGTTAAAGGTTTCTTGCGATTTTGCCATTCAATATTTACTTAATAAAATGATAATTGATTGTTCAATAGGAACAACCACCTGTAAATAATAAGAACCGAATTAGAGATAACGAGTTCGTGCAAAACCGATTTCCAACAGAAATGAACGATCAGGGAATAAATAACATGATTATTACACCATTACTTTTGTAAAGATAAGAAATATATTGAACAATGGTGTTAACCAATCTTAACGGATGTCATGGAGAATGAACCTGCAACTAAAGCATCATTGAAAAAAGATATTTTATCTTTTGAATTCCTAAGTGCAATTGAATATAATAATGGAATATAGTGCTCAGGTGTTGGTGCCGACAGAGCAAATGATTTACTATAGTTTTTATAATTAATTAGTGATTTATAATCATTTTCTAGGATTAATTTCTTGAATGTATCGTTTGCTTCTAAAGCCCAATCGTGCCCAAAATGCATATTGAAATCACCGCGAAGTTGCAAATATTGAAAATTGTGAACCATATTCCCACTTCCTATAATTAAAACTCCTTTTTTTCTAAGTGCAGCTAATTCTTTTGCTAAATTGTAGTGGTATTCTGCAGATTGTGTGTAATCTAAACTTAATTGAATAACGGGAATATTTGCTTCAGGATATATTACATTTAAAACACTCCATGCGCCATGGTCTAGACCCCAATTAGTATCCATTCCTATTGTTGTTGAAGTTACAACTTTTTTAGTTTCATCGGCTAACCATAAACTTCCTTCTGCTTTGTAATACACATCAAAAAGAGCTTGAGGAAATCCACCAAAATCATGAATGGTTTGAGGTTTTTCCATCGCTGTAACATAAGTTCCTTTTGTTTCCCAATGTGCTGAAATCATTAGAATTGCTTTAGGTTTTGGAAGTGTTTTTGCGACAGACTTCCAACCTCTCGAAAATTCATTGTCTTCAATTGCATTCATTGGACTTCCGTGACCAATAAATAGAACAGGCATTAATTCATCTTGTTCAATTAAATTATCCGAGAAATATTTAAAAGATCCTAAAGTTGTCATAGCAGAAAATCCAATGATAGATTTGATAAATGTTTTACGTTCCATTTTTTTTATTGGCATTCACCTTCAGGAGTGCAAATTGGGCCATTATTAATGTCTAATTGACTAGGTTGATTCGTGTTTTTCCATTCTGTAAAAGATTGTTTTAGTGTTTGTAGAAAAACTTCAGTAGGCTGTGCTCCCGATATAGCATATTTTCTATCAAAAACGAAGAAGGGAACACCTGTAACTCGTAATTGCTGAGCTTCTTGAATGTCTTTTTGAACAAGGATTGCATATTCGTCGTTTTGCAATGCTTCAATTATATCAGATTGTTTCAAACCAATTGATTCTCCTAAGGAAATTAATGTTTCTTGATTTGCAATATCTTTTCCATCTGTAAAATAGGCTTTAAATAAAACCTCTTCCATTTCATTACCCAATCCTTTGGTTTTTGAAAATTGAATTACACGATGAGCTTTAAATGAATTGACAATTTTAGCTTTCTCAAAGTTGAATTCTAAGCCAGCTTTTTTAGCTGTTTCTTCAACGCTTGTGTGGAGTGATTTAGCTTGTTCAATTGACATCCTCTTTCTTTTTGCTAGATATTCATATACTGATTCATTCGGATTTGTTTTTTCTGGTATAGAAGGGTCTAATTGAAAGCTTTTCCAAATTATTTCAATATTGTTGCTATCGTCAAATTGATTTAATGCACCCTCATAATTTCTTTTTCCAATATAGCAGAATGGACACATTACATCTGACCAAA
>CALPVI020000304.1 GCA_943326975.2 Actinomyces viscosus
AAAGCAGTTGCTTGTCCACGTCCGATTCCCTTTTGTTCACGAGTGATACAAATTGAACCACCACCAACTCCAACTTTTACGAAATCAGCTCCAGCTTCAACTAAGTACAAGAAACCTTCTTTGTCAACTACGTTACCAGCTCCTACTTTTACGTCTTCACCGTATTTTTCACGTATCCATTCGATTGTGTTTTTTTGCCAAACAGAAAAACCATCGGAAGAATCGATACAAACTACATCAACACCTGCTTCAACTAATGCTGGAACACGTTCACTGTAATCTCTAGTATTGATACCGGCACCAACGATCAAACGTTTTTGTTCGTCTGATAATTCAAGTGGATTGTCTTTATGGTTATCGTAATCTTTTTTGAAAACGAAGTATTTTAAATTTTGATCTTCGTCAATAATAGGAAGCGAATTCAATTTGTTTTCCCAAATTTTATCATTTGCTTCATGTAATGTAATTCCAAATTTACCAACTACCAATTTTGCAAATGGAGTCATGAAATCACTTACTTTTTTATCTAAACTATCTTGACTAACTCTATAATCACGTCCTGTTACAACACCTAACAATTTTCCATTAGAAGTACCATCGTCTGTAATTCCAATTGTAGAAAATCCTGTTTTTTGTTTTAACGCTATAACATCTCTAAGTGTATCATTTACAGTTAAATTGGCATTGCTTACAACAAAACCTGCTTTAAAGTTTTTCACTTTACGAACCATCTCCACCTGACTTTCAATTGATTGAGAGCCAAAAATAAAAGATAAACCACCGTTTCTAGCTAATGCTTTTGCCATTCCACTATCTGAAACAGATTGCATAATTGCAGAAACAAAAGGAATATTTAATTCGATTTTTGATTGTTCACCTTTTTTGTACTTCACCAAAGGCGCTTTTAGGCTTACGTTTGATGGGATACACTTTTCAGTTGTTAAGCCCGGAATTAGTAAATACTCACTAAATGTTCTTGAAATGTCGTTTAAGATTTGAGCCATTTTTTTGTAAAATTTGACAAATTTAGGAAAATTAAAATTGAGAAGGAAATATTCAGGCAATTGTCTTTCGTTTTTCTTTCGGATTTAACTATTTTTGCTCCAACCAAATTTAAAAACTTAAAAACATGGCAGATTTTTTTGATGCAAACAGTTTCTTTATCGATGAAAAAGTAAATGCTTTTAAATTCGAAAACACGTACAAAATTTTCAACGAATCAGGTGAGCAAATAGGAGTAATTCAACAAAAAATACCCGTTGCTCAAAAATTATTGAGTTTGATCATTAGTAAGGCAATGTTGCCATTCCATTTTGAAATTCGCAATCAAAACGATGGCGTAGAAGCATCTATTTCAAGGGGGTGGACATTTTTTATGTCTAAAATTGTAATCAAAGATTCAGATGGTGGAGAAATTGGGAAAATTCAACAAAAATTCAAGTTTTTTAAACCAACTTTCTTAATCAATGATACAATGGATAATCTTATCGCTGAAATTTCAGGAGATTGGAAAGCATGGAATTTCACTATAAAAGATGGTTCAGACAATGAGATTGGGAAGATATCAAAAAAATGGGCAGGTGCAGTAAAAGAAATTTTCACAACTGCAGATAAATACAATGTTGATATTCATCAAACGATTACAGATAAAAAACACAAAGCTGCCATTTTATCAAGTGCAATTACCATTGATATGGTTTTGAAAGAGAAAAAATAATTATAAAATCAATTTTATAAAAGTCAATAAGCTGTTCCAAAAGGGCAGCTTATTTTTTTAATTATCTCAATTATACATAGTGTATAAGTTAAAAATCTCACTTATATGACCTTATAATCACTTATAACTTGTCCCGTATTTTAATCCTTGTCTTTCTTCTAAAATTATCCCCTTCTAATCTATAAATAAATAGAATCGACTTTTTTTTCTAATTTCGTTTTCTATTATTCACAATTTATTCGCTATGAAATTTCGTATTTCCCTCTTTTGTTTTTTAGTTTCTTCTTTCGTTATTGGGCAGAAAAAAGTCATTGATCACACTGCCTATTACGAATGGAAAAAAATTGAAAATCAATTTATCTCAAATGATGGAAATTACATTAGTTATTTTGTAACTCCTTTGAAAGGGGATGGTTATGTGTACATTCATCATGTAAAAACAGGAAAAACAGATTCAGTAAAACGTGCGCTTAAACCATCTTTTACTGCGAATAGTAAATACCTGATTTTTAAAATTACTCCAGGATATGATACTTTACGTAAATGCGAATTAAACAAAATAGATAAAGCAAAATGGCCAAAAGATACGTTGGCAATTTACTATTTAGAAAAAGATTCGCTAGTTAAAATTCCTGCTGTAAAATCTGTAACTATTCCTGAAAAAGGGGATTGGATTGCTTATACATTAGAAACAAATGAAATAAAAGGAGCGCCGATAAAAAAGAAAAAATATTGGTTCAAGAAAAACAAACCTGTTGAATATAAATCTGATGGTAAAGTATTTACAGCTTATAATCCAACTATAAATAAAAAATACCAATACAAAGATGTAACAAATTTTGTTGTATCAGAATCTGGAAAATACATCGCATTAACCTTGCATCAAAAAATCAAAAAAGATTCTTTTCAATTAGCGTTATTACAAACAGAAACAGGGGAATATGTAGCTGACAAAACCAAAAAGAAACTTATCAGCGATTTCACCTTTGATAAACAAGAAACCAAAGGTGTATTTTTTCATAGTTTAGATACAAATAAGTCAAAATTAGTTTCATTGGCATTGTATGATTTGTCTACTTTTTCTTGGAAAAACCTAATTGATACTACAAACCAAATTATTCCAAAAACAAAATTGGTAACAGTCAATAGAACTCCGTTGTTTACAGAAGATGGAACAAAATTGTTTTTCGGTGTAGATAAATTACCAAAGCAAGATAAAAAAGATTCTTTATTGGAATCAGAAAAAGTAAAGTTAGATATATGGCATTATGAAGATAAGAGATTACAACCTCAACAATTAGTTGAACTGAAAAAAGACGAGAAAAAGAATGATTTGTATGTATATCATTTCAATACGAATTCGTGTGTTCAATTAGCCAATGATACGTTGCTTGTTACGCCTACAGCAAAGTTGAAAGGTGAGTATTTGTATGGCGTTAGTCGTGAATCTTATCAAGCTACTTACAATTGGACTTCTCCTAATTTAGTTGACGATTATAGAGTCAATGTTGTAATGGGAAAAGTTGAATTAGTAAGAAAAGGAAATGGTTTTGGTGGTGAATTATCTCCTAAAGGAAATTATTACACTTATTTTGATGGTGAAACTGCAAATCATTATGCTGTTGATTTAACAAATAAGAAAACGATTTGTTTGACATGTAATCGTAAAGATATTAGATGGCAAATCGACAACAATGG
>CALPVI020000305.1 GCA_943326975.2 Actinomyces viscosus
AAGTACAGAAATTTCTAATAACAAAAAATGGATAACAAAAGTTAATTCATATTTACTTCTAGTGATTTCATTTTTATTTCCAATCTATCAAAAAATTATTCCTATACTTTTATTTACATGGTTTATTACTTCATTATTTTTAATTGAATATAAAACCTATTTTTCTTCAGTAAAAAATAAAATTGGGGTACTCGTAATGACTTTGTTTTTTATAATCCATCTATTCAGTTTATTTTATTCAAACAATTTAAAATCTGGTTTTTTCGATATAGAAGTGAAATTAACATTTCTTTTACTACCTCTTGTAATGCCTTTTATTTCAAATAAATCTGAATTTAAATTCAAATCTATTTTATTATCTTTTATTGCAGGAAATAGTATCGCTTCGTTGATTTGTCTAGGCCATTCATTTTTCTTGCTTTTTGCCTACAACGCTTCATTTCAATATTTCACCTATACCGATTTATCAATTTTAATGGCGCACCCAACTTATTTTGCAATTTATATCTGTTTTTCAATCGCATCTGCAGTATATCTTTTAAAAAAGAAAGAAATAACAAATTCGAAATTAAAAATTGGTCTTTATATTACTATACCTTTTTTATTCATGATGGTCTATTTACTATCTTCAAAAGCAGGATTAATAGCCCTTCTTTTATTAATGATTGTTTGGGTTATTCCTTTCATAAAGAAAAATCTTTATTCCAAAATAATAGCAACAGTCATCTTCTTTTTAATAACTGTTGTAATTCTTAAAAACGATAGATTCAGTGTATTACCCGCAACTATAAAAGAAATTTTCTCTTCAAACAAAAAAACACAAGCAGTTGATGTAAATGAAAGTACAAATGAACGAATTGTTATCTGGAGGTCATCTATTCATATTATTAAAGAAAACTTATTTTTAGGGGTTGGGACAGGTGATGTAAAAGATGAACTAATTAACAACTACAAAAAGATAAATTTTAAATTAGGTGTAGAAAGAAAATTTAACGCTCATAATCAATTCATTGAAACAACCATTGGGTTAGGTCTGATTGGGTTAATTAGTCTTTTACTAATTTTTTTAACACTAACAAAATTGGGCATTCAAGAATCAGATATTCTTAAAATTGGTTTTGTTGTAATTCTATTTATAAACTTATTATTTGAATCGGTGCTAAATACACAAGCTGGCGTTCTATTTTTTACATTTTTCTATTCAGTGCTTATATCTAAAAATGGAAATCAATTTCTTAAAAGATAGGCATACCTGAAATTTTTGATGTATAAAAAGAAAAAACCAAAAGACAATCCTAAAACGCTCAATAAAACAACTCTTAAGATTTTACCTTTAAAACCTATTGGAGAATCATAAATAGAGGGAGAATTAACAGAAATAACTTCAACTATTTGATTTGTTTTAATAAAATTCTCTAACTCAATTTTTCGATCAATTAAACTAGTTAAATTGTATATTAACTTATTTGAAGTAGAAAGTTTATTAATTAAATCTTTTAAATATGCAACTTCACTTTCAGCTTCAATCACTCTTATTTTTTGCTTTTTTATCAAATAATCATTTGAAGAAATATAACTTAAAACACCTTTCAATAATTTATTCAACTTTAAATTGCTATCGTACCTTAAATTCACTTCAATCATTGAATTTAAGGTAGAATCATTTGTCTTCAATGTATAAGAAACAATTTTCGAATCAATCCCTAAAATCTGATTCGCTTCATTAATCGAAACCTTCATTTTACTTGATTTTGATTGAAGATCTTCTTTATTGATAACATTTATAATTGAGGAAATAATTTCATTGGAAACTATCTTAGAATCTAAAACAATAGTATTTTGTTTTACTACTTGATGGGAAGATGATTTTAAAAAGTAAGAATAAACCCCAAAACTTAATCCTACTAAAAGAAAAAAAGTTAGAGTCAATTTATTCGATTTTACAAATTGAATTAAATCTGAAACTACCTTTATTAAATCAATTTCTTTATCTCTATTCATATTAACTTGTATCTATAAAATCAAAACGTAAAACTACAAATATTTTAAATTGAATTTTCTACTAACAACAATGAATCATGCTGTTTTGCTAAATTAAAATAAAACAATCCTGAAATAAATAAGATAAAAACTTGTGACAAAGTCAATATCCATAAAATCATTTTAAAATCATTTAATGTTGAACCTATATAAAAAGGAAGTATACCAACTATAAATAACTGCATAAATGTACCTAGCAATCCAATAACGAAATTTTGTTTCTGCTTTTTTAATATCGTAGGTAAATTTGAAATCGGAGAAATAATAAAATTAACCATCATCCATATAGTCATTATTTCGGAAAACTTACCTGCCTCTTTCCATTTTAAGCCCAAAACAATTTCAAATATATTTTCTCCATAAAAAAACAATATCCCAAATGGTAAAATTGAAATCAAAAACAAAGACTTAAAAGTTTTCAGCAATAATTCCGATAAAATCTTTTTCCCATTTATTAACTCCGTGCATTTATTAAAAAAAACTTGACCTACTGAATTACCAATTACAGAAATTGGAATTGACAAAATCATTATAGCATAAACATAATGACCAAACAAGTGTTTCCCATAAAAAAAAACAATTAAAAATGCAATTAACAGATCTCGTCCTAAATCAATTAAAACATGAGGAAGACTAATCAATGGAAAACGTCTATACTCCCTTACTAAAGAATTAATTTTTTTTGTTGAATACTTGTTTTCTTTCAACTTTAAATTATTTAAAAAGTCTTTAATAAACTTAAAACTTGATAAAAAGTAACCAAAAAAAGTTCCTAAAACAAGTCCTAAAGAACCTAAATGTAATAACCCAAAGATTAATTTAAATCCATTAGTTGATAAAGAATTGACTATTCTTTGAGTAGAAATGGATTTAAAATGCTTATGTCGAATGGACCAATTGGTTCCTAAGTTTATAAAAACAAAAAAATAAGATGTTACTATTGATAATAATACAAACCAAAAAGAAGCTAAACTTGTAAAAGAAATGTAAATTAGACCTATTATAAAACAAAGAAACATTATAATTGCTGCTATTCTTAAAGAAAGCCTATACAACAAAAAAGAATGGTTATTAGATTTAGGAATAGGCAATGCTAACTCAAATCGAACTGTAGCTACAGCAGAAACAAAAGAGATAATTCGAATAAACATCCCTAAATCTGCCATATCATCCTCGTTATACAATCTTGAGATAATAGGAGTAAGAATAATAGAAAAAAATTGAGCTAGTACAGTTCCTGTCATGAGTACCACAACATTCCTGACTAGCTCAGATTTTTTTAATTTAAATATCATTAGTTGAAAAAGGTAAAACCTTATTTCGCATAATTAATTGAACGTTTTTCTCTAATCAAAGTAAC
>CALPVI020000306.1 GCA_943326975.2 Actinomyces viscosus
ACCAATTCCCCAACAATCTTAGCAGAAAGCAAACACAAAGGAATACCTCCTCCAGGGTGAACGCTACCTCCAGCAAAATATAAACCTTTCACTTTTGAGAAATTTGGGTGTCTAAAAAATGCAGCCATTCGATCGTTTGAACTTGCTCCGTATAACGCTCCAGCATGACTTGATGTTTTTGCTTCAATACGAATAGGATCTAAATACTCTTCTTCTTCGATCAAAGATTCTATATCTGTTTTTAGAATTCGACTCAATTTTGAAAGAATATTTTGTCTTGCTGTTGTTCTTATTTCGTCCCAATTCTGACCTGAATTACTCGGGACATTGATCATCACAAACCAATTTTCACTATTTTCTGGTGCATCAGATGATAGTTTTTTAGAAGTGATATTAATGTAAACAGTCGGGTCATTTGAAACATTCTTTTTTTGAAAAAGTGTGTCAAATTCTTCTTTGTAATTCTCTGAAAAAAAGATGTTATGCAAATCCAATTGAGGAAATGATTGTTTAATTCCCCAGTAAAAAATCAATGCTGAACTTGAAGGCTCTTGTTGAAGTGTTTTTAATGGTTTTGGTTCATTTTTCAAAAGGAATTGGTATGCTGGTTTGATATCAGAATTACAAACGACAACATCAGCAAAATGATTGTCATTACCGATTCGAATTCCTTTTACTACTTTGTTTTCAACGATGATTTCTTCCACTTTTTGATTCAAATGGAACGTTACGCCTAATTCTTTGGCTAATTCGACCAACGAAAGTGTAATCGAATGCATTCCTTTCGTTGGAAAAAAAGAACCGATTTCAAATTCTAAATGAGGAATGATATTTAAAATCCCAGGAGCTTGATACGGATCTGAACCATTGTAAGTAGCGTAACGATCAAAAAGTTGCACCAATTTCGGATGATTCAACCCTTTTTCGTTTGCTTTGTGCATCGTTGTAAACAAATGCAACCAAGGAATAGCTGCAATACATTTAGCGATTGCTTTGGAAAAATAATTCTTAGGAATATGAAGGGATTGTTCTAAAAATGCTTGATGTGTAGCATTATAAATGAAATGACTTCTTTTTAAATGCTTTTCTAAAGGTTTAGTATCGATGTTTAATTTCGATTTTACTTCATTCAAAAGCTTCGTTCGGTCAGAGTACAACGATAAATTCGTCCCGTCTTCATAAAAGTAATTGCAAGTGATTTCACATTTAGAATAAGTAAAATAATCACTTGGATTTTTCTTTGAAAGTTGAAATAATTCATCAACAAAATGAGGCATGGTAAACAAAGAAGGACCTGCATCAAAACGATAATTGCCTAATTGCACATTCGTTAATTTACCTCCAGGATAATTGTTTGCTTCAAAAATAGCAACTTCATATCCTTTATTTGCTAATCGAATCGCAGAAGCTAAACCTGCAATACCAGCACCAACAACGATTGCTTTTTTATTCATACTTTTTTAGATAAATTTCTCCGTTTTCAATCGTTAATTTACTTTTAATATTATTTGTGTAAAGTCCACCTGTGCCTAATCCTTGTGGTAAATTGTTAGCGTATTCTCCCGTAAACTGACAGACAGCATTCAAGCCAATGTTCGATTCCAATGCTGAAGTAATCCACCAAGGGATTGAATGTTCTTCTGCTAATGAAATCCATTCTTTACAACCTGTTATTCCACCATGTAAACTTGGTTTCAATATGATGAATTGAGGTTGAATCGTATCAAGTAAATTCTTTCGATCTTTTAAGTCTGTAACACCAATTAATTCTTCATCTAAGGCGATTGGAACTTTCGTTTCTGCGCATAGTTGTTTCATTTCTTCCCATTGACCTTGTCGAATCGGTTGTTCAATCGAATGAATGTCAAATTCAGAAAGTTGTTCCAATTTAGATAAAGCTTCCGATGGAGGAAATGCTCCATTCGCATCAACTCGTAATGTAATTTTATCTGAAGAAAAGCGATTTCTAATACTTTCTAATATTCTCAATTCAGAATCAAAGTCGATAGCACCAATTTTCATTTTTAAACAAGAAAAACCTTCTTCTAATTTCTGTTCGATTTGTTCTTGCATAAAATCGGCATCTCCCATCCAAATTAAACCGTTGATAGGGATTCGTCTTTCGCCTGATGAAAAAGAATTATTAAAAATGATTTGCTTCCCATCATTTTGTAAATCCAATAAAGCTGTTTCTAATCCAAATAAAATGGAAGGAAATTCATTGAGTAAATCAAAATTAGAAACGAATTTTTCTGGATTTAGACATACTTCGTTTAATTTGATTTCATAAGATTCAAAATCAACAAAATCAGGAGAAAGTCCTGGTATAATACTGCATTCACCGATTCCTTTAATGGAAGGATTATTTTCATCAAAGAGTTCTATGAACCAAGAATGTTTTTCTGTTAAAACACCTCTACTTGTTCCACTCGGACGTTTGAAGTAAAAATTATGTTTTTTGAAAGTAGCTTTCATTAGATATTCATGAAAATACTTGTCAATACTGCAATTGCAAATGAAGAAAGAGCTACTTTTTTTAACTCAGGGTCAAATTCCGCAGGATTAGTTGTAAGCATCACTTTTTGAAGGTGTTTGATTAAAATAATCGAAGGAACTAATCCAATAAAACCCAAATAATTTTGAGTTAAATAGAAAAATGCAGCCAAACTTACAATTCCTCCAATAATCAAATAAGAGTGGTACAATTTAGCATTTCGTGGACCGATTTTTACAACCAAGGTTCTTTTCCCTACTTTTTGGTCATTGATTTGATCACGCATATTATTCAAATTCAATACGGCTGTACTGAAAAGTCCAATAGCAGTTGCAGGTAACAGATTCAGCCAATCAAATGATTTTGCATACAAGGTATAAACTCCCAATACACTTACCAACCCAAAAAAGATGAAAACAAATACATCTCCGAAACCACTGTAACCATAGGCTTTTTTACCCACTGTATAAGTAATTGCAGCAATGATACATAATCCAGTTAGAATGACATAAATCCACAATACATCAGAAGACATATTTTTTGTTCCTAAATAAACCAAAGGAAGTGCTGTACAAAGACTTAAAAAAGAAGTTAAGATTACAGCTTTTTTCATTTCAGATGGAGAAATCACTCCTGATTGAACAGCTCTCATTGGTCCAATACGTTCTTCATTATCAGCACCTTTTAATGTGTCGCCAAGGTCGTTTGCTAAATTGGATAGTATCTGAAAAAGAATCGTAGTTAGCATAGCTAAAGTAAAAATGATTCCATTCCAATGCTCATTTTTAAAGGCGATAAAAGACCCCAAAATGATTCCTGATAATGATAAGGGAAGCGTTCTTAAACGTAACGCTTTCATCCATGCTTGTCCTTTTGTCATAATGTAAAGTTA
>CALPVI020000307.1 GCA_943326975.2 Actinomyces viscosus
AAACCTAATTTACGTCCAATTGCATTTAATTTTAATAACGCTTGTTCTTTTGTCTCTTTCGACATCCAATCTAAATTATTGATTCGATCTTTAAAAACAAATAGCAAATTATCAACCATTTTATTCACTCTGTTTTTAGCGTTTACAGAAAAATATTGATCAACAAATGCTTTTCCTAATAACTCACCAATAGGTAAATCTGTAATTTCATCAATTGCTTGTTCACCAATTGGTTTCATTTCTGATTCACCTTTCAAAACACCATGATAAAATTTAAAATTCAATTGAACAAATTCATCATTTAAATAACCTGAATAATGATTGATAGTAGACCATAAAAGATAACTTTTCCAGTTTTCCATTTTTTCAGCATCAAAAATTGCTGCAACTTTTTGAATAAATTTTGGTTGTTGCATTACTACAGAATCAAAGCTTTGGCTACCGATATTTACTAAAAAGCTTTCAAAATCAAAATTTCCAAACAATTTATCTGTTTCCGCTTTCGATTTTAAATTGTATATATTTTCTGGTAAACGTTGTTCGGCAGGAGTCATCATCGATGAAGCAAGATTTTTCTCAAAATCTAGTGCTTCTTTCGCCATTTTATTAGCTGTTTTGTCATCGTATTTTAAAGCTTTAAAAGTAGCTGAGATATGACTTTCATACTTTTTCAAAATCTCAACTTTGTCCGCTTTTAAGTAATACTCACAATTAGGAAGCCCAATTCCACTTTGTCCAATATATACTATATTTCTATTTACACTTTTTAAATCTTGATCAACACCATAACTAAATAAAATTCCTAAACCATATTTATGAGATTCAGCAATATAATTAACTATTTCTTGTTTTGACTTTATATTCTTAATCTTTTCTAATTCAGCTTGAATAGGAGATAAAGCTTTTAAATTTCTATTCTCCATATTAGTAAAAGAAGTATAATAATCTCCTAGAATTTGATTTTGACTTCCTTTTATGTCTTTTGCATTTATTGCTTTTTCAATTATGCCTTTTAATTTTTCTTGATTAGTCTTATTCAATTCATTGAAACTTCCCCAACGAGATTCAGTTGGAGGTACAGGATTGTTTTTTATCCAAGTACCATCACAATACAAAAAGAAATCATCTTGCGGACGAATGTTTTTATCCATGTAAGAAATGTCAATTGTTTTAAATGGATTTACTTTTTCCTGAATTGGAGTAGTAACTGTATTAACTACATCTTTTGTTTCTATAATAACAGATGCTGTCTCTTCTTTTTTTGAAATTTTACAACTAGTTGCACCAATTATAAGTGAACTAATTAATAATAAATTCTTGTTCATAGTTTGTATTAGTTATTTGGAGTATATAGCATTTCAATATGAGGAATATTATCTTCTAAATATTCCTTTCCAGTAGCAATAAAATGATGTTTGTTATAAAATTTCTCAAGGTGTTGTTGAGCAGAAATACGAATTGGAACACTACCGAATTCCTCAACTGTATATTGAATACATTTTTGCATTAACTCATTACCAATCCCTTTACCTCTTGAATTGGAATCAATTGCAATTCTTCCGATCGACACCTCTGGATAAGATGCGCCTGGATGTAAAATCCTAGCAGTTCCGATAACTTTACCCAAACCATCTCGACAAATAAGGTGGTAGCATTTTTTATCTTTTCCATCTAAATCTAAATACACACAATTTTGTTCCACGACAAAGGCTTTCAATCTTAGCGCGATGATATCATGGAACTCATTTAGATTCAATTCTGAATAGGGTTTAATTTGCCAAGATAAATGCATAGTTTATGAATTTATAATTTTAATTATCAAATATAAAAAATCCACTCAATCAAATAATAGATTGAATGGATTTAATATTAACATTGAATTACTCCTACATTGTAAGGTTTTTCTGCTTTTTTATTATTCGCCATTTCAATTCCGATAGAAATAACTTTACGTGTATCTATTGGATTAATAATTGCATCAATCCACAATCTACTAGCAGCGTAATAAGGAGAAGTTTGTTTATCGTATTTATCTTTAATATGATTGTATAATTCAGCTTCTCTTTCAGGTGTAATTTCTTCACCACGAGCTTTTAAAGAGGCAACCTCAATTTGAAGTAAAACTTTTGCTGCTGAAGCTCCACTCATAACAGCAATTTCAGCAGTTGGCCAACCAACGATTAAACGCGGGTCATAAGCCTTACCACACATTGCATAATTACCTGCTCCATAGGAATTTCCAACTACAATTGTAAATTTAGGCACAACTGAATTAGCCATAGCATTTACTAATTTAGCACCATCTTTGATAATTCCGCCGTGTTCACTTTTTGACCCCACCATGAAACCTGTTACATCTTGTAAGAATACCAATGGAATATTTCTTTGGTTGCAATTCATGATGAAGCGTGCAGCCTTATCTGCCGAATCTGAATAGATTACTCCACCAAATTGCATTTCACCTTTACCACTTTTTACAATATCTCTTTGGTTTGCAACAATCCCAACACTCCAACCATCGATTCTCGCATAAGTACAAACTATAGACTTACCATAATCTGCTTTGTATTCAGTATGTTCAGAATTATCAACAATACACTCGATTAGTTCATGCATGCTATAAGGTTTTGCTCTATCACTTGGTAAAAGACCGTATACTTTTTTCAAGTCAAACTTTGGCATTGCAGCTTCTTTTCTATCAAAACCAGCCGTTTCTGCATGACCAACTTTATCCATTAAACTCCTAATCGTTTTAAGACATTCTTGATCGTTCTCTGATTTATAATCGCAAACTCCAGATATTTCTGTATGTGTAACAGAACCTCCTAAAGTTTCATTGTCAATTGTTTCACCAATTGCAGCTTTCACTAAGTAAGAACCAGCCAAAAATATCGTACCTGTTTTATTCACTATTAAAGATTCATCCGACATGATTGGTAAATAAGCTCCACCAGCAACACAACTACCCATCACAGCTGCAATCTGGACAATGCCTCTTGAACTCATGATTGCATTATTTCTGAAAATACGGCCGAAATGTTCTTTGTCAGGGAATATTTCATCCTGCATTGGTAAATAAACTCCTGCAGAATCAACTAGATAAATAATTGGGAGATTGTTCTCCATAGAAATCTCTTGTGCTCTTAAGTTTTTCTTTGCTGTAATAGGAAACCATGCACCAGCTTTTACTGTAGCATCATTTGCAACAACGATACATTGTTTTCCTGATACATAACCTATAAATACTACAACACCGCCAGAAGGGCATCCACCATGTTCTTCATACATTCCGTCGCCAACAAAAGCCCCGACTTCAAAGCGGTCAGAATTAGTGTCTAAAAGTAAATCTATTCTTTCTCTTGCAGTAAGTTTA
>CALPVI020000308.1 GCA_943326975.2 Actinomyces viscosus
AATCAATAAATTTCCCGAAGTAATAAAGGTCGTTGGTAAAACAGGTAGTGGTGAAATACCTACCGATCCGATGCCAATGGAAGCGACTGATTTAATGGTTATTCTGAAAGATAAAAAAGAATGGACTTCCGCTGAAACATTTAATGAATTAGCTGAAAAAATGAAAAAAGAATTGGAAGTTGTACCAGGAGTTACATTTGGTTTCCAATATCCTGTTCAAATGCGTTTCAATGAATTAATGACTGGCGCACGCCAAGATATTGTTTGTAAAATTTACGGAGAAGATTTGGATACACTAGCTGCTTATGCGCATAAATTAGGAGGTATTGTTCAAGGTATTGATGGTGCACAAGATTTATATGTAGAAGCGGTAACCGGTATGCCTCAAATCGTAATTGAATACAAACGATCTGCTATTTCACAATATGGTTTATCAATCAATCATGTAAACGATGTTATCAATGCTGCTTTTTCAGGAAGAACGGCAGGTTTGGTTTATGAAGGCGAGAAACGTTTTGATTTAGTTGTTAGAATGGATAAATCAGAACGAACAGATGTGACGGATGTTCAGAATTTGTTGATTCCTACAGCAAACGGAACTCAAGTGCCTTTAAATATGTTAGCGAAAGTAGATATTGTAGAAGGTCCAAACCAAATTCAGCGAGAAAATACAAAACGTAGAATTGTTGTTGGTTTCAATGCACGAGGTCGAGATGTACAAAGTTTAATGGAAGAATTGAGTGCAAAAGTAGACGATAAGATAAAATTCCCTCCTGGCTATACAGTGGAATATGGCGGCTCATTTAAGAATCTAGAAAAAGCAAAACAACGTTTATCGATTGCAGTACCTTTAGCTTTATTAATGATTTTCTTTTTATTGTATTATGCTTTTAAATCTGTTCAGCAAGGATTGTTGATTTTCACTGCGATTCCTTTATCTGCAATCGGTGGTATTTTTGCACTTTATATTTTGGGCTTGCCTTTTAGTATTAGTGCTGGAGTTGGGTTTATCGCTCTATTTGGAGTGGCCGTTTTAAATGGAATTGTACTCGTAGCAGAATTTAATCGATTAAAAGCAGAAGGAATGAAGGATTTAAAAAGAATCGTATTGATGGGAACTAAAATTCGTATGCGACCTGTTTTAATGACAGCTTTTGTTGCTTCGTTAGGCTTTTTACCAATGGCAATGAGTCATGGAGCAGGAGCAGAGGTGCAACGGCCATTAGCATCAGTTGTAATTGGAGGATTATTATTAGCTACATTCTTGACATTATTCGTATTACCAATTTTGTATGTCATTTTTACGAATGCAAAAGAAGTAAAAATGAATAAAAAAGGAATTGCTTCTCTAATTGTCATTTTGTTCATTTCAACACAACTTTTTGCTCAAAATCCAATTAGTTTTCAAGCGGCCATTGATACAGCTGTTGCAAATAATTTAACCTTAAAAAATGAAAAATTAAGAGTTGAATATCAAAAACAGTTAGTAAAAGCTTCTGGAGCAGTGCCTCAAACATTAGTCACTGTAGATTATGGTAAATTGAATAGTATTTATTCGGATAATCGCTTTGGAATTAGTCAAATTATAGAATTTCCAACAGTTTATTCGAAACGAAAAAAACTTCAAACTGAAGAAGCAAATAAAAGTGAAATTAATGTCGCACTAAAAACAGCTGATTTAAAGCGAAGTGTCTCGAAAGTATTCTACAATTTGGTTAATTTGGAAGAAAAGAAAATTTTGCTTTTAAAAATTGATAGTATTTATGCTTCATACCTTGAAAAAGCGAATCTTCGTATTCAGTTAGGTGAAAGTAATATTTTAGAGAAATCAACAATTGATTATCAACGGTTACAAATTGGCCATCAATTGAATCAGTTAAATACAGATATAGAAGTCGAACAATTGCATTTTCAATATTTGTTAAATACAACGACTGCGTTTATTCCAGAAACCAAATCTATTATTGTTCAATTAAATGGACAAATAGATAAGTCGATGTTGGCTAAACATCCTAATTTACAACTGTTAGAAGCAGATATTAAATTGGCTCAATCAATAGTACAATTAGAAAAGTCGAAACAAAATCCAAATTTGCAATTGGCGCTGACATCAGGAACAATTTATGGAACTGGCGCTGATAATAAGGATTACAATTATTCAACTCGTTTCAATAGTGCACAAGTTGGAGTTGGAATTCCATTATTTACTAATCAGAAACAGAATGTTAAAGCAGCACAAATTAATACTGAATTGGCTTCTAATACTTTGCAAATTGAAACACGTAATTTGGAAAATCAATTAGCTGTGTTAGTAAAGTATTACGAAGTTCAAAAACAAATCGTTAAGGAATTGGAATATCAAGCATTACCGAATTCGAAATTGATTTTTGAAACAGCGCAAAAGCAATTTGTCAATGGTGATATCAACTATTTGGATTGGGCCATGTTGGTGAATCAAAGTATTGCTATTCAAAGCAATTACCAAGATGCCATTTTGAAATTGAACGAAAGTGCAATTGAGTTAACTTATTTATTAAACGGAAATTAACGATAGGTCAGGCTTCGATACAATTTATTTAAGGAAATTTTTCCTTAAATAAATTTACTCAGTCTGACATAATACTGGAAACAATGAAAATAAATTATATTATACCATTCTTAATGCTGTTGGTAGCTTGTGGTGGAAAAGAAGATGTAAAAACAACAGAATCAGCACCTGGTGTTGAATCAATGAAAGTAACTTTAACAAGTGCACAAGTTAAAAATGCTGGTTTGACTTTTTCAAAATTAGAGGAAAAAGAAATTTCTTCTATTTTAAAATTAAACGGTAAAATTGATGTTCCACCTCAGAACTTAGTTTCAATTAGCATTCCTATGGGAGGTTATTTGAAAACGACAGATTTGTTGCCTGGAGCTATGGTTAAAAAAGGTCAAGTGATTGCCACGTTGGAAGATCAGCAATATGTTCAATTACAACAAAATTATTTGTTGGCAAAAGTGAAAGTGAAAATTGCTGAAGGAGAATACACACGTCAAAAAGAGTTGAATAGTAGTAAGGCTTCAAGCGACAAGATTTTTCAACAAGCTGAGGCTGAATACAAAAATGCTAAAATTAATTTAAGAGCATTGGATGAAAGTTTACAGTTAATTGGAATCAATTCAAATCGTTTAAACGAGGATAACATCTCTAAAAGGGTTTCTATTTCTTCGCCAATTGATGGATATGTTTCAAAAGTAAATGCAAATATAGGTAAGTATTTGACGCCGAGTGAAGTGTTGTTTGAATTAGTTAATGTAGCAGACATTCATTTGAATTTAAGCGTGTTTGAAAAGGATTTACCAAAGCTGGCAATC
>CALPVI020000309.1 GCA_943326975.2 Actinomyces viscosus
TCTGATGATCAGATTGTTGATTTAATAATTCAAAATTTTAAAGGCAGAAAAGTTATACTTTTAGCTCCTAAAATAAAAGGTAGAAAAGGTCATTATAGAGAGTTATTTGCTCAAATACAAAAACAAGGTTTTACAAAAGTAAGAGTAGACGGAGAGATTAAAGATATTGAAGTTGGAATGAAATTAGATCGATACAAAATTCATGATATTGAATTAGTAATTGATCGTATTCAAGTAGATTCAGAAGATCGAAAAAGAATCTATGATTCTGTCGTAATAGCTATGAAACATGGAAATAAGTCCATGATGGTGTTGGATTTTGATACAAATGAAGTTCGTCATTTTAGTAGATTATTGATGTGTCCCTCTTCTGGAATAAGCTATCCTGAACCTGAACCGAGTTTGTTTTCTTTTAATTCTCCATATGGTGCTTGTCAAACATGTAGTGGTTTGGGGGAAGTTTCAGAGGCAGATCTTGAAAAAATTATACCTAATCCTAAATTATCTATTAAAAAAGGTGGTTTAGCTCCATTGGGAGAATATAAAAATGGTTGGATATATGATAAGTTAGAATCATATTTAACGAATGAAGGCTTTTCAATTACAACTCCATTAGAAGATATTTCAGAAGAAGTACTTAATGTGCTTTTGTACGGAAATGAAGATGTTGAACGTTCTAAAAAAAGTAATCAAGTAGTATTTGAAGGAATCATTGCTTTTGTTTCAAGACATTCCGAAGAAAGTACAGCTTCAGTTCAGAGATGGGCGATGAGTTTTATGAATAAAAAGGTTTGTCCTACTTGTGAAGGAACTCGTCTTCGAAACGAAGCACATTTTTTTAAAATTGATGGTAAGCATATCGGAGATTTATCAAAGATGGATTTAAGCGAATTGAAAATTTGGTTTGATCAATTGAATTCAAAACTTTCTTCATCACAACTCCAAATTGGAACTGAGATATTAAAAGAAATTAATACACGTCTGAGTTTTATATTAGATGTAGGCTTAGATTATTTAACATTACATAGATCCGCGAAAACATTATCAGGAGGAGAAGCACAACGTATTCGTTTAGCAACACAAATTGGCACAGAATTAATGAATGTGCTTTATGTGTTAGATGAGCCTAGTATAGGTTTACATCAAAGAGATAATACGAGATTAATTAATTCGTTGAAGAAATTAAGAGATGCAGGAAATTCAGTGATTGTGGTAGAGCACGACAAAGAAATGATCGAAGCGGCTGATTATATTGTTGATATTGGTCCTGGAGCTGGAGTTCATGGGGGGCAGATAGTAAATGCAGCAACTTATGAAGATTTGACAAGTGTTGATTCGTTAACAACAAAATATTTAAAAGGCGAAAAATCTATTGAAATACCAAAAGTCAGAAGAAAAGGCAATGGTAAATTTTTAGAATTGATAGGTGCAAGAGGACATAATTTAAAAAATGTTAACTTGAAAATTCCTTTGAATACATTATGCTGCGTAACGGGAGTTTCAGGAAGTGGAAAGTCTTCATTAATTAATCAAACACTTTATCCAATTCTACTTCAACATATTTATAATGGAGTAAAAAAGCCATTACCATACAAGCAAATAAAAGGTTTAGAGTTTTTAGATAAAGTAATTGAAATTGATCAAACACCTATTGGTCGAACACCTCGTTCTAATCCTGCTACTTATACAAATATTTTTTCAGAAGTCCGTTCACTTTTTGCTGCTTTGCCAGAGGCGCAAATTAGAGGATACAAACCAGGACGCTTTTCCTTTAATGTAAAAGGAGGAAGATGTGAAACCTGTGGAGGTGGAGGATTGAAGGTTGTTGAAATGAATTTTTTGCCAGATGTATACGTTGAATGCGAAACGTGTAATGGTAAAAGATACAATAGAGAAACGTTAGAGGTAAGATATAAGGGGAAATCGATAAGCGATGTCTTGGATATGACAATTGCTGATGCAGCAGTATTTTTTGAAAAAATTCCTAAAATTTTTAGGCCATTAGATACATTAGTTTCTGTTGGATTAGGATATGTTAAATTAGGACAATCATCAACAACTCTTTCAGGCGGAGAAGCGCAAAGAGTAAAATTATCTACCGAATTAGCAAAAAAAAGTACAGGTCAAACAATTTATATATTAGATGAGCCATCAACGGGTTTACATTTTGAAGATATAAATATGCTTATTACTGTATTACAGCGTTTGGTAGATGAGGGGAATACAGTTTTAGTTATTGAACATAACTTAGATATAGTTAAGGTGTCAGATTATATAATCGATGTTGGGCCTGAGGGAGGAAAGGGTGGAGGAGATATTATTTGTAAAGGAACTCCTGAGGAAATTGTAAAGAAATTTAAAGCAATATCATATACTGCAAAATATTTAGAACTAGAGATTAATTGACTTAATGTGCTGTAATTGAAGCTGTACTAACTCCGTGACAAGAATTACATGCTCCTGAAGTTATTGGGCTACTCATATAGTGAGTTTTGCCATCAGGTCCAGTGACCGAAGGGTATAATCCATTTACATCAATATTGTCTGTACTATAAAAATTACCTGATTTATCAACATTAATCTTATGTTTTAATGTTCCTTCTCCATTTGGAGCTGTGTAAAGTTTTACATTGCCATAAGTTAATGCTGCTTTAGTAATTGAATCATATAAAGATCCCGCAACGTTAAAGCACCCTTCTCCTTTACCACCATATGTATGACATGTGATGCAGTTTTTTCCAATATTGTGACTTGTTTTTGAGCTTGAGCTAATATTATTTTGCTTGCAATTTTTATTTTTCGTACAACTATTTGCAAAAAGTAATAATACTGAAAATGATAGAAAAAGAAAAAATACTACTGTTGTGTTTTTCATGATTGAAATTTATTTCCATCAATAATTGTAAAATATAAACTAAAACAAAATTACAATAGAATTCACCATGAAAAGCATATTTTTTTATAATTCATCTACATCAAATTGTGAAAAAACATTTCTAAAATAATAGAAATTAGTTACTAGTGTGAATTATTTACTCCATATTTTACCCGTTGAAACTCCGTGACAAGAATTACAGGCTCCACTAGAAATAGGACTTGACATGAAATGAACTTCTCCTGTGGGGCCAAAAGCTGCTGGGTATAAACCGCTAACATCTATACTTTCAGTGGAGTAAAAATTACCAGATTGATCAACCGTAATTGTGTATTTGGCTGTTCCACCTCCATTTGGCGCTGTATAAAGAATAATTTTTCCACTAGAAAGATTTGAACCACCACTTGAAAAAAGAGATCCGGCAGCATTGAAACAACCTTCTCCTTTTCCTTCGCTATAATGACAAGACATACAA
>CALPVI020000310.1 GCA_943326975.2 Actinomyces viscosus
CTTCCTTTTTTAGCAGCTGGAAATTTCATTCTATAATCAACATTAACATCTCCTTTAGAAATATTTTGAAGTTTTTTAGAAATTAACTTTTTCTTAATTGCAGATAAGTGGTCTGTAAACAATATACCTTCAATATGATCATATTCATGTTGAATGATACGTGCTGCATAACCATCAAAAACTTCGTCTTTTAAATTCCAATTTTCATCATAATAAGTAATTCGTAGTTTTTCTTTACGATAAACTTCTTCTCTTACTTTTGGAATAGATAAACAACCTTCCTTAAAAGCCCATTCTTCACCAAATTCCTCTTCTATAATTGGATTGATAAAAACCTGCTTAAAATTTTCAATACCTTTTGCTCTTGGATCTTCTTCTTCATCCTCTTCTTCAGCAAAAGGACTTCCATCTACAATAAATAAACGAATTGAACGTCCAATTTGAGGTGCAGCTAAACCGACACCTGCAGCTTCGTACATTGTTTCAAACATATCCTTAATTAATTTTTTTAACTCAGGATAATCTTTATCAATTTCTTCCGCTTCTTTTTTTAATACCGGATCACCGTATGCTACAACTGGTAATATCATCTTAATTATATTATTTTACAAAGTTAACAATTAAAACTTTTTATTCGAATCCATATAGGATTGAAGTAAAATTGTTGCACTAATTTCGTCTATCAAACCTTTATTTTGTCTCTGTTTTTTTGACAAACCACTATCTATCATTGTTTGAAAAGCCATTTTCGAAGTAAAACGTTCATCCAACAAAGAAACATTTACAGTTGGAAATTGTTTTACCAACGCCTCTTTTAACAATATCACATTTTCTGTAATATGGGTTGGTTCATTATTTAACCTTTTAGGCAAACCTAAGACAATTGTTTCAACTTTATCTTTTTTAAATAAATCAATTAAAAAAGACATTAAATCTTTAGAATCAACTGTCTTTAAACCACTTGCAATTATTTTATTTTCATCTGTAATTGCTAAACCAGTTCTTTTTAACCCAAAATCAATTGCTATAATCTTCCCCATGTCCTACAAATATAAAAGATGATTTCTAATTTATAACTATCTTTAACCTTGTAAATATTTGGAATATGAGATCAATTATTGAAGCTGCATGGGAAAATCGTGCATTATTACAAGAAAAAGAAACGATAGAAACTATCAATAAAGTTATTGAAGAAATTGATAAAGGTATACTTAGAGTTGCTGAACCAGGTGAAAACAATGAATGGATCGTTAACGAATGGGTAAAGAAAGCCGTTGTTATGTATTTTCCAATTCGTCAAATGGAAACTATTGAAGTTGGTCCATTTGAATTCCATGATAAAATGGCATTAAAAACCAATTATAAAGAATTAGGTGTAAGAGTTGTTCCTCCAGCAGTTGCTAGATATGGCGCTTATATTTCAAAAGGCGTTATTTTAATGCCTTCTTATGTTAATATTGGTGCTTATGTTGACGAAGGTACTATGGTAGATACTTGGGCAACAGTTGGATCGTGTGCTCAAATCGGTAAAAATGTGCATTTAAGTGGCGGAGTTGGTATTGGTGGAGTATTAGAACCGCTTCAAGCTGCCCCTGTAATTGTGGAAGATGGTGCATTTATTGGCTCTAGATGTATTGTTGTTGAAGGAGTTAGAGTTGGTAAAGAAGCTGTTTTAGGAGCGAATGTTGTTTTGACTAAATCAACAAAAATAATTGATGTTACTGGAGATAAACCTATAGAACACATTGGTTATGTTCCTGAAAGAAGTGTCGTAATCCCAGGATCCTATACTAAAAAATTTCCTGCTGGTGAATATCAAGTTCCTTGCGCCATAATTATTGGACAAAGAAAGGCTTCTACTGATCTTAAAACATCACTTAATGATGCTCTAAGAGAACACAATGTTGCAGTATAAATTATAAAAATGAAACATTTCCCTCCTTCCGAATTAGTTTTAACTAATAATAATGAAGTCTATCATTTAGGACTTAAACCTGAAAATTTAGCTCATAAAATTATTCTTGTAGGAGAACCTAAACGTGTAGAACTTGTAAGTTCGTTTTTTGATGTAATTGAGCATAAATCTCAACATAGAGAATTTATTACTCATACAGGTTTTTTTCAAGGCAAAAGAATTTCTGTTCTATCAACAGGAATCGGAACGGACAATATAGATATTGTAATCAATGAATTAGATGCATTAGTCAATATTGATTTAAATTCAAGGGAAGAAAAAAAAATAAAAACATCTTTAGAAATTATTAGAATCGGTACTTCAGGTATTTTACATGCTGAAGTACCTGTTTTAAGTTATATACTTTCTACTTATTCTTTTGGATTAGATAATGTTGCGCATTTTTATGATATTCATTTTTCAAAAGAAGAAATAGACTTAAAAAATTATCTAATAAAAGAAATTAAATTACCACCATTTGTTCACCCCTATCTTATTGCTTCTTCACTACTAATTAATAAAAAATTAAAAAATGAAAAGGTTGTAGAAGGTATTACAATTACAGGAAGTGGTTTTTACGGTCCGCAAGGAAGAGAATTGCGACTAAAATTAAAAGAACCTGAAATGATTGATTCTTTTTCAAACTTTGAAATTAACGAGATTAAAATCAATAATTTTGAAATGGAAGGATCGGCTTTAGCAGCTTTAGGAAAAGCACTTGGTCATGAGTGCACCACAATCTGTTTAGGAATTGCTAACAGAATGACAAATGCTTTTTCATCTGATTATAACGTTGAAATGAAAAAATTAATTCAACATGTATTAGAAAGAATTTAGTTTATTATTTCGATAGTGCCGTTAAAACTCTCCTAACTCTCTCTTTATCAATTTGTAAAGATTCTTCAGAAAACATTGATTCTTCATCAATAAATCTCTTTACTGTACCTGAAAAATGAATTGCTGAAGGTTGAATCACATTCGAAATCTTACTAATGTTATTTGAATTAACACCTCCACCTGCCATAATTTCAATTCTAGCATTACTATATTCAACCATTTGTTTCAATGTGTCAAAACCTCTATCTACAGATCTAGCTAATCCGGATGAAAGTATTCTGTTAACTCCCAAATCTATTAATATATCCATTGATTTTTTCCATTCTACACAATCATCAAATGCTCGATGAAAAGTAACTTGCATGCCCTGACATTTGGATACAATTTCTTTCATAGCATGAATATCAACTTCATTATTATTAGTAAGCGCTCCTATTACAACTCCATTTACTCCAATTGACTTACAAGCTAAAACATCTCTAATTATAACCTCTATTTCCTCTTCATTATAAATAAATCCTCCTACTCGAGGTCGAATAAGGACATGCGTTTC
>CALPVI020000311.1 GCA_943326975.2 Actinomyces viscosus
ACTTTTAATGAAATCAATATTTACCCTGCAAATATCTTCGTCTCAAGTCCAGAAACATCATTAAAAGCACTGAATCAAATCGGTGAAGACATGGTTGTTCAAGTGGAGGCCTTTAAACGTGAAGGAAAAATGGAAGAAGCGAAACGTTTGGAAGAACGTGTTTCTTATGATATGGAAATGATACGAGAATTAGGTTATTGTTCAGGAATAGAAAATTATTCTCGTTATTTTGATCAACGTCTTCCTGGTACTCGTCCTTTCTGTTTATTGGACTATTTTCCAAAAGATTACCTTATGGTCGTAGACGAAAGTCATGTTACAATGCCTCAAATCAAAGCCATGTACGGAGGAGATAGAGCGCGTAAAATGAATTTAGTAGATTACGGATTTCGCTTACAGGCCGCAATGGATAATAGACCTTTGAAGTTCGAAGAATTTGAATTACTAGAACCGCAAACAATCTATGTTTCAGCTACTCCAGCTGATTATGAATTAGAACGCTCTGAAGGAATTGTGGTAGAACAAGTAATTCGACCAACAGGTTTATTAGATCCGATTATTCACGTTAGACCAAGTTTAAATCAAATTGATAACTTGATTGAAGAAATCCAATTAAGAATTGACAAAGATGAACGTACTTTAGTTACGACCTTAACAAAACGTATGGCTGAAGAACTTCAAAAATACTTTGATAAGTTAGGAATTTTATGCCGTTACATTCACAGTGATGTGGATACAATTGAACGTGTTGAAATTTTAAGACAATTGCGTTTAGGAACATTTCATGTTTTGATTGGTGTAAACTTATTGCGTGAGGGATTAGATTTACCTGAAGTTTCATTAGTAGCTATTTTAGATGCAGACAAAGAAGGTTTTTTAAGAAATGTTCGTTCATTGGTTCAGACAGTTGGAAGAGCAGCTCGAAATGTAAATGGAACAGTCATTATGTATGCTGATAAAATGACGGATTCTATGCAAACCACCATTGATGAAACCAATCGAAGAAGAAGTATTCAAATCGCTTATAACGAAGCACATGGAGTAACACCTCAACCGTTGAATAAATCGAAAAGTAAAATTATCGAATCAACGAAAGTTGCAGATGGAACAAACACTTACAAGGAAGCAACTTCAGATAGCGGATTTACTTTGGCAGCCGAACCAATTACGACAGATTACCAAGTTGAAGATTTTGATAAAATCATCAAATCTACTCGAAAAGAAATGGAGAAAGCAGCCAAAGAGCTTGATTTCATGGAAGCAGCACGATTAAGAGATATCCTATTTGAATTAGAAAGTAGAAAATCCAATTTAAAGGAAACTCCCATCAAAAAAAAGAATAAATAATTTATCGAAATAATACAATAAAGATTTTCAATATACGTTTAAGTAGTATAACTACATGACAGTTGTGAAACTTTCTTTCTCTACTACATAAAACCAAAAATAAATAGTTTGATCAAACAAGATTCATGAATTCTACTTGACATGAATGAAAAAAATTATTTGTTTAACCCACGATAGAAAATAGGACAAGATTTTTTAAAGCATCTTTTGATGTTATTGAAAAACCACACCCTTATTCTACCCTAATTTAAAACGTTATGGAAGTTTTATTTAGTATTATCGGAATCGTTGCTTTCTTTTCATTGTATGAATATTATACATCAAAAAATTGGCAACAAGTAACTTCTGAATCAAGAAATGATGTTGTATTTGAACATCGAAATAAAAGCTATGGAGCTTATAAAATGAGAAAGGATTACAATAAACATCTTGTTATGATTCTTTTCTTTTTCACTACCAGTTTAGGTGTAGCATATGGAACCTTTAGAATTACACGAGAAAAAGCGGTTCCTCCAAAGCCTATGATTAAACCAGATTATCGTCTTGTTTCAGTTGATATCGAACAACCGATTGAAGAAGTAATCCCTGAACAGAAAGTTGAACCAACTGAAGGAGCGATTCAAGATCAATTAAGATTCACCGAAATTGAGGCAACCGACACCGAAATTCCTGATAATGAAATTGATATTCCTGATGGAACGACAACAGTTGGCACAAGCAAAATCGAAGGAAATGATGGTGAAACATTTGACCCTCCTGGTATTCCTGATGGCACTGGACAAGGTATTGTTTCCAATCCAATTGTAGAAAATCCAGATTTTACTGAAACTTTCGTTGATGAAATAGCAGAATTTCCAGGTGGAATTGTTGCTCGAATCAATTATTTACAAAGTAAAATAAGATATCCTGAAGAAGCATTCATGAATGAAGTTGAAGGAGATTGTCATTTGCAATTCGTTGTTTCAAAAGAAGGGGATATTAGTTCAGTAAAAGTAGTTAGAGGCGTTTATAATTGTAATGAATGTGATCGAGCAGCAGTAAAAGTTGTAAAAGAAATGCCTCGCTGGAAACCTGGAAAGAAAAATGGAAGACCTGTAAATAGTTTTTTTAATCTAAAAGTTAGTTTTAGAGTGAAATAATTCTATTTCCTTGAATAATAATCTGCTACCTATTATTCAGGATTCTACAAGATTTCGATTGTTGGTACATACGAGTTATCAACAATCGAAATTTCTTTCAAGCTTTTTTCGTATTTTCAAGTTTATAAAAACGCGAAGAATATGAAAACATTACTTTTATTTGTGTGTGTATCGATGATATCATTGGTTTCTTTCAGTCAAAACGAAACAACTCAAAAAACTGAAAATGAATCATATACAATGGCAGAATTTCCGGGTGGAAACTTGGAATTAATTCAATTTGTTTCTGAAAACTTAGAACTACCTGCATCAATCAAGAATAAAAAAATCAACGAAAAATGCGTTGTAAAGATTACTGTTTCAGCAATTGGAGAAGTTAAAAATGTTGAAATCTTAAAAAATGTTCCAGATTGTCCTGAATGTGATGCTGAAGCCTTAAGAATTGTGAAATTAATGCCAAATTGGGAACCAGCTATGAAAAATAACAAACCTGTTCCGTCAAATTTGAGCTTACCGATTTACTTTAAAAATTAAATAAAATTGATCGAATAAAAATGAACTATTTATTCCCACTAATTACGCTAATCACTTTATTATACAGTTGTAATTCGTCAGAGAACCCTCTGGCTTATCAAGCAAATACTCATAGCCGTGGAAAAGCAAGTTTCATGATAGATGAAGCTTATAAGCCATTGTTTGAAACTTTAGAATTCACTTTTGAAGGCCAACGACCTGATGCTAATCTTTCTATTAAATACACGCCTGAAAATGAAGCAATCAATGCATTATTCATGGATAAAATCGATATGATTTGCATTTCAAG
>CALPVI020000312.1 GCA_943326975.2 Actinomyces viscosus
AATCGGAGTTAATTTTTTCTTAGTAGGATTACCTGATAATGCTGTTAAAGAAAGTCAGCAACGAATCAAAGCAGCCTTTAAAAACAACGATCTAAAATTTCCTGGAAAAGAAATTACAATTAATATGGCTCCAGCTGACATCCGAAAAGAAGGGTCAACATTTGTTTTGCCAATAGCGATAGGAATTTTAGCAGCAAGCGAACAAGTTTTGAGTAGTCAATTAGATGAGGTCTTGATGGTGGGTGAGTTGTCTTTAGATGGATCACTCAAATCTGTCAAAGGGATATTGCCGGTTGTTTTACAAGCAAAAAAAGAAGGCTATAAATCCGTTGTTTTGCCGAAAGAAAATGCTTTAGAAGCAGCTGTTGTAGACGGAATCGATATATATGGAATGGAGAATTTGGCAGATGTTGTTCAGTTTTTGAATCATAAAAAAGAATTTGAACCGATTAAAGTAAATATAGAAGAAGAGTTTAGACAGAAGTTAAATGAGTTTGAAGTTGATTTTAAGGATGTTAAAGGACAACAAAATATCAAACGTGCATTTGAAATTGCAGCTTCAGGCGGACATAATGTAATTTTGATAGGTCCTCCAGGTGCAGGTAAGTCTATGTTAGCTAAGCGATTATCAACAATATTACCTCCGATGACCTTAGAAGAGTCATTAGAAACAACAAAGATACATAGCGTTGCCGGTAAAATTTCAAAAGGTTTAGGTTTAGTAACGCAACGTCCATTTCGTAAACCACATCATACAATTTCAGGAGTAGCGTTGGTTGGAGGAGGAGGTTATCCGCAACCAGGAGAAATTTCATTGGCACACAATGGTGTTTTATTTTTAGATGAATTGCCAGAATACCAGCGTGTTGTGTTAGAGGTAATGAGACAGCCTTTGGAAGATCGTGTTGTGACAATTTCACGAGCGAAATTTACAGTAGATTATCCAGCAGGTTTTATGTTGATTGCTGCAATGAATCCGTGTCCGTGTGGGTATCATAATCATCCGGAAAGAGAATGTGTTTGTGGGACAGGATTGGTACAAAAATATTTGAATAAAATTTCAGGACCTTTATTGGATCGGATTGATTTACATGTTGAAGTAACCCCCGTTTCATATAACGAGTTGGCGCATGATACACCAGAAGAAGGTAGTGAAGAGATAAGGAAGAGAGTTGTGCAGGCGAGACTAATACAAGAAGAACGATTTAAAAATCAGGCAGGAGTTCATTGTAATGCTCAAATGACTAGTAAGAATATTCAAGCTTATTGTAGAATAGATGAAGCAGGAGGGGTGATTTTAAAAAATGCAATGGACAAATTAGGATTATCGGCAAGAGCATATGATAGAATATTAAAAGTTGCAAGAACAATAGCGGATTTAGATTTTTCTGAAGTTATTGAGCCGATGCATTTAGCAGAAGCGATTCAATTTAGAAGTTTAGATAGAGAGAATTGGGTGAATTAATTTTTATGTTTCTTATTTTCTGAATTGTTAAAAATCAGGTCATTAAAATAAAAGAATTATATTTGAATTAATAAACACTATTGAATGAGAAAAATTATTTTTTTAGCACTTTTGTCGTCTTCTCGAATTTTGGCGCAACAAGTAAATACAGGAATAATATCTGATAATTATGTAAGTTCCAATTTAGCTACTTATAATCCGTCTTCTATTGTTGATTCAAAAACGAAAATAGCATTTACAACTAACATGGATTACACAGCAATAAGTAATTTCTATGCAAGAAATTATTTGGTGTATGGTCCTTTGGGTGCTAAATATCTTGAACCGAAAAAAAGTGGTTATTTAAATCGATATGCTTCCTCAGATTTATTGAATTTTAAACTAGAAATAAATCATAAAAATGCCATTGGGTATTCGTTTAAGTATAAAATGATTGATATTAAATCTGGCATTCCGCTTTTATGGTCAGAAAATGTAACTTCTAATTATTTAAACAATAGTCCAGGTTCAGTAAATTTTGAAGGAATGCGTTTTTCAAAATTGAATTATACAGAACATGCTTTTACATATGCAAGAACTATATTTGATAAACAACTTCAATTTTTGAAAGCAGGCGCTACGTTTAAAATTTTAAATGGTCTTGATGCAAAATATTTTCAACCAAATTCAGGTACTGCTTCATTTAGTACAAATCCAACAGACTTAGTTGTCTCAGATTTAGGTGGTGAATTCGGAACAGCAATGACTTATTCCCAGCAATTTTATAAAAATAGAGGAATTGGTTTTGATATTGGGTTTACTTATGAGTATAGGCCAAATTATGAGAGACAGTATTATGAGATGGATGGTGTGAAAGATATTATTAGATATGACATCAATAAATACAAATGGAAAGTTGCAGGTTCCATTACTGATATAGGCCACATTAATTTTATAAATGATACAGCTTCGTACAATTTTTCAAATGCATCAATAAATTCAGTTCCTGTTAAAATAGTTGATTTAACTACACTATTCAACGGGCCATTCAATGCGTTAAATTCAATTCAGAAAAACGGAACAAAGGATGTTACTCAAGATGAAAAATTTAAAATGAGACTTCCAACAACAATGCATTTGTCTTTTGATTATAACATAAAGAATAATTATTATGTAGCATACAATGCCTCAATTCCTTTGGTTGCGTCCATTGATAGTAGAACAATTTCAACATATTTTATACAAACGATTACTCCGCGTTTGGAAAAAGAGAACTTTTCAATCATGATTCCTATTTCTCAAATGGGGAATCAGAAATTCTATGGGGGCTTGGCTGCAAGATTTAAAGGAAATAATCTATCAATTTTTGGAGGTTCAAATAATTTAGCAATTCTTTATGGTCAGAAATCATCATTAACAAGAAACTTTTTTGTTGGTTTGACAATAGATATAAAATATACAACTCCCTTAGATAGAGATTTTGATAAAGTTTCAGATGAAAAAGATAATTGTCCCTATGATAAAGGTTTGTTAGAGTTTAATGGTTGTCCAGATACGGATGGCGATGGAATAATTGATAAAGTGGACAATTGTATATACGATAAAGGTCCAAGAAATACGAATGGTTGTCCTGATACTGATGCTGATGGTATTATTGACATGAATGATATGTGTCCTGATGTAAAAGGCTTAGGTGTTCACTATGGTTGTCCTGATAGAGATTTTGATGGAGTGATAGATGCTGCTGACAAGTGTCCAGATGTACCAGGGATAGAGTTGAACAATGGTTGTCCATTTGAGAATCCAGGCTGTTGTATGGATGACGATGGT
>CALPVI020000313.1 GCA_943326975.2 Actinomyces viscosus
AAAACTAGAAGCTCTTCTTTTGATACCATGAACGATGTATCCTTTATTGAGTAAGAATTCACTTAAATAAGCTCCATCTTGTCCAGTAACTCCTGTAATTAATGCAATTTTTCGCTACATTTTTTAATCTTTTTTTTACAATATATACAGCTTCGCCCTTCTCAATTACATTCGTAATTAAGCACTTTAAACTTTTTCGCTAGCTAAAACTAACTTATTTTATTTACAAATGATAATGGAATATCCACTAACATTTTATTTTCAAGTGCAGTAACCTCAATTAAAACACGATGATTTCCTTTTACTATAATTGACATTCCCGTCATTCCCTTGAGAGGACCTTTAATAACTTCAATGTAATCTCCTGAAAATATGTTATTAGTAATTTCTAATGATGTTAAATCTGTATTAGAAATTAAAATTTTTAAATTTTCAATTTCTTCTTCCTTAATAATTGCCGGTTTTGATAATAATTTTAATACACAAACAACACCTTGAAAATTTAGAATTTTGGTAAATTCTTTTTCTGAGCAATTAACAAAAACAAATGATGATATCAAAGGAGTAATAACTTTTTTTTTGCGATCACTCCAAAAGCGAATTTCTGTTTTTAAAGGCAAAAATGAATTATAACCAGCTTCTAAAAGTCTTTCATGGACTTTTTTTTCTGCTCTAGATTTTGTTCTAAAAGCAAACCAGTTTGTTTTATTTTCAACAACTTGCATCTAAATTGTAATCAATTTAATTTTTTAAAAAACAATTTTTTGTAATCGAAGTAGTGTTATTTTTTAAAAAAAATATCTGTAATACAAAAATAATTGATACGAATATACGCTTTTTTAAGATTAAAAAAAGGTAATTAGATCTTCATAAAAGCACTAAATTTATTTTTAAATAAAATTACTTAGTTCTTTTTTGCTTTTAATTATCTTTGACAAAAATCAAAAAAATGTCAGAAGATAATAAAATCATTTTCTCAATGGTTGGAGTGACGAAAGTTACTCCTCAAGGAAAACCAATCATTAAAAATATTTATTTATCATTTTTCTATGGTGCTAAGATCGGTATCATTGGTTTAAATGGTTCGGGTAAATCCACTGTAATGAAGATTATTGCAGGTTTAGATAAGTCATATCAGGGTGATGTAGTTTTTTCTCCAGGATATTCTGTTGGATATTTACCTCAGGAACCAGAATTAGATGAATCTAAGACGGTGAAGGATATTGTAATGGAAGGTGTTCAAGAAACGGTTGATGCGTTAAAAGAATATGAAGAAATTAATAATTCTTTCATGGACGAAGAAATATTAAATGATCCAGATAAAATGGATAAATTAATTGCTCGTCAAGGTCAAGTTCAAGATAAAATTGATGCATTAGATGCATGGGAATTGGACGCGAAGTTAGAAAGAGCAATGGACGCTTTACGTTGTCCCCCAGATGATCAATTAATTGGAACATTGTCAGGCGGTGAAAGAAGACGTGTTGCTTTATGTCGTTTGCTACTTCAAAATCCAGATATTTTGTTATTGGATGAGCCTACTAACCACTTGGATGCTGAATCTATTGAATGGTTAGAACAACATTTACAACAATACAAAGGAACGGTTATCGCAGTAACGCACGACAGATATTTCTTGGACAATGTTGCAGGTTGGATTTTAGAGTTGGATAGAGGAGAAGGCTTACCATGGAAAGGAAATTATACATCATGGTTAGAGCAAAAAGGAAATCGCTTACAACAAGAAGAAAAACAAGTTTCTAAACGTCAAAAAATGCTTGCTCAAGAGTTAGAATGGGTACGTATGAATCCTAAAGCTCGACAAGCAAAATCGAAAGCACGTTTATCTAATTATGATAAAATGTTGTCTGAAGAATTGAAAGAAAAAGAAGCTACTTTAGAAATTCCAATTCCAAACGGACCTCGTTTAGGTAATAATGTAATAGATGCAGTGAATGTATCTAAAGCATTTGGAGATAAATTGTTATACGATGATTTGAACTTTAAACTACCTCCGGCAGGTATTGTTGGAGTTATCGGACCAAATGGTGCTGGTAAAACGACAATCTTCAAAATGATCATGGATGAAATTCAACCTGATGGAGGAGAATTTACAGTAGGTGAAACAGTTAAAATTGGTTATGTTGATCAGTCTCATAAAGATATTCACCCTGATAAAACTATTTTTGAGGTTGTTGCAAATGGTTTAGAATTAATTGAAATTGGAAATCAAAAAGTAAATGCGAGAGCATACATCTCAAAATTCAACTTTGCAGGATCGGATCAAAATAAAAAAGTAGGTTTATTATCTGGTGGTGAGCGTAATCGTTTGCATTTAGCAATGACTTTAAAAACAGAAGCAAATGTTTTGTTATTAGATGAGCCTACGAATGATATTGATGTAAATACTTTAAGAGCTTTAGAGGAGGGGATTATGAATTTTGCTGGTTGTGCAGTAGTTATTTCTCACGACAGATGGTTCTTGGATCGAATTTGTACGCATATTTTAGCTTTCGAAGGAGATTCACATGTCTATTGGTTTGAAGGTTCGTATTCAGAATACGAGGAAAACAGAAAGAAACGTTTGGGTGACAATGCTCCGAAACGAATCAAATATAGAAAACTGATTAAATAATTTTAATTTTTGAATTTTGGATTATGAATTAATCCAAAATTCAAAAATTATAATCCAGAATCTAAAAATGAACGATCCTTTACATGGTAAAACATTAGAATCAATAGTAACTGAATTGGTTGAAAAATTTGGTTGGGAACATTTAGGTTATTTGATTAATATCAATTGTTTTAATATTGATCCGAGTGTCAAGAGTAGTTTAAAGTTTCTTCGCAAAACTCCTTGGGCTCGTAAAAAAGTGGAGGATTTATATATTCAAAAAATAGTACCAAAAAAATAAAAAGTATGTCGATTAGAAACATAGAACCAAAAGCATTGTGGAATAATTTTGCTGATTTAAATGCTGTTCCACGTCCTTCTAAAAAAGAAGAAAAAGTAATTGAATTCATGATGAATTTTGGTAAATCTTTAGGGTTGGAAACAATTCAAGATAAGATAGGAAATGTCATTATTAAAAAAACTGCTTCTCAAGGAATGGAGGGTAAAGAGACTGTAATTTTACAATCTCACATTGATATGGTTCACCAAAAAAATAACGATACTATTTTTGATTTTGATACACAAGGTATTGAAATGCAAATTGATGGCGATTGGGTAAAAGCAAAAGGTACAACATTAGGTGCTGACAATGG
>CALPVI020000314.1 GCA_943326975.2 Actinomyces viscosus
GAAGATGAAGTGCATGGTTTATATGATTTCCCACTTGAAATTAAAGAAACATCTTCTATTTATTTAGCTCTTCGAAGAAGAGATATAACATTAGAATTAAAACATAAAATACTAAGCTTATGAACCAGAATCCTTTTGAGATTTATTTTGATCGCTACCAAGAATTAAAAAAAGAATTAGAAAAAAACTATTCTTTTGAAAATGAATTTTCGTTGATGATTGAACATGAACCGGTTCAATTGAATAATTTTTTGATGGCTGGTTTAGGTTTAGGCACTTTATTTTTGCGCATGGGAGCAATTATTCAAATGTGTGAAAAGATGCAGAAGTTTAATTCGGAAGATGATTTATCTGACTACGCTACATTTTATAAAATAGTAGCGGATAACCTAATCTATCAATTACCTGCAGATGGTAATTGGATGAATATCTGGGAGGCTTCAATGGTAAAAGGAAGTATTTGGGAAACTAAAACAACAAATAAGAGCGATGTTAAAACTCCTATTTACAAAAGTTTTGTTTCATTTCGTAATAATTTCGTCCACAATGAAATAAAGTTAATTGTAGAAGATGCGAAAAAAGTAGCAAATGGTATAAAAACTATTGATGCAATGTCAGCTTTGATAGAAATCTTTAAAGCTGCTGAAATACAAGAGATGGATGATAAATTGTTTTTTAATAATGAAATCAACCTTCACCCATATGCGCAAGTAAATAAAAATAATATTACATCAGAAATTGGTGTTTTACCTTATTTATTTCAAGGGGCTCGAAGTAATAATTCTAAATTTATTGGAACAGGGCAAGGGGATGAGATTGAATTTCAGGAAGATTCTGTAATTACAAATGAATTCTTAAGAATTACCAATTTGATTAGTTCGTTTGGTAGTGATAAAGTATTTGATCATTCTCAAAAAATAGCTGCCTTCTCAGAGTGTTTTGTTGGTCGTGATGAAGAATTAAAGGCTGTTTTTGAATGGATAGAATCAGATTCAAATGAAACAATGCTTGATGTGTACTCTGTGGCAGGTATGGGTAAAGGTGCTTTTTTAGCTGCTATAGTTGGTCAATGTGAGGAAAAAGGAATCAACCAATTGTATCATTTTTGCGGATCAGGACTAGCTAATAATCTACAAGCCGTTTTGGTTCATTATATGAATCAAGCTGCTCAAAAGAGTTACTTAAATTCAGTTTTCTCAGCAAAACCTAGTTTAAAAGAGAAAATTACTCGTTTTCAAACAAAATATACGGATGCTATACGTTTATTTCAAGATTGCTTTCAACCTGAACTATCAGAAAAAGATATCGTAAAAGCAATTGAAATTAAAAATCCACATGGTAAATTTAATTCTCTTGTTAAGATTGCAGGATTTCAAACAAAAACAGATTCAGATTTAATCGATCACATAAAAGGAGTGGTTTTGGAATTACAGAAATCAAATCAAATGAATGATAAATATTATAGTTATTTGTTTGATTTACATTCTAAACTAGAAATGACCAAACAATCTTATGATTTGATAGAATTGATACCTGAAAATAAAAGAAATCATTCAGAAGATTTTAATCGACCTTTAGTAATTATTTTGGATGGATTAGATGAGGCAGCAGTTACAAATGCTCAAATGCGTTTTACAGATTGGTTCTATATCTATAATGATAAAGACGAAAAAGAAGCGAAATGGCAAGTACCAAATAATATTAAATGGATTGTTAGTTACAGGTACGATGACAAGAATCCTAAATTAGGGTATCAGTTTGAAAAGCAGGAGTTCAATACAAAACAAATTGAATCTGTTCAACCCTTAAAAGGTTTGAATGAGGATGCGGTAAAATTAGCGCTAACATTTGAAGATTACCAACCATCAGAATCGTATTTAAATGCGGTTATATCAAAAGGAAAAATTCATGAATAACACGATCGACCCAACATACTTACGCGCTATCCGAGAAGGATTGTTAAGCGGTAAATTAGAAAAAGAAAACGAAGCTGAATTACCAGAAGGTATAGCAGAATTATTTGATAAAGAGTTGTTTCCATTAAATATGGCTATAACTGAAAAGCAGATTTTGATTCATTTTTTCACTTCTTTTGCTTTGGTTCAAAAAGAGGTCACTCCTGAATTTATTGCAGAAATTTTGGAGTGGGATAAAGAAGTAGTTTACGAGTATATTTTTAAATATAGTAAATGGTTTAGCGGATCTGGAAATAATCAATTTCGTTTGTACCACGATCGATTTAGGGTGTATATTTTGCAAAAAATAACTCCTAAAACGTTTTTACTATTTAATGATAAATTGATATCAGTTTGCGATAATGTTTTATTCTCTAATTCAAATGAACAAATCGAGCGATATGCATTAGAGTTTATGAGCACTCATTTATTTGTAAATTCTATGCTTATTGGCGATGCTTCAAAGCTAAAACAATTTGTTTATGATTCATCTATTTGGGAACGTCAAATAAAAACTAGCAAAGGTTTTGAATGGATTAAGAAAATGCTCAATGAAATGATGCTATGGGCATCAAAATTTGACGAAGAAGAGGTAGTTGAATGTGCCTTCAAGAAAGTGGATTTATATCATCTAGAACAAAATGACGCAAATGGTATAATTCTATTGGTTGCTAATGGGGAAATTGAAATAGCATTACTAAGAATTGAAGTATTTGGTGGAAACGACAAGGTGGGGGTCCAACGAAAGTTTAACTTGTATATGTTATGCTTGATGGAATTGACTTTGTTGGATTCAAAAGATAAAGTTCATGCAAAGAATAGTATTGAAAAGTTATTTAAGCATTTAGATGAGCAAATACCTGTTGATCATACTTTGTTAAAATGGAATGATTTCTTTCCAAGTGATCTTATGTTTAAGATGATTTTTAAATGGTTTAATATGGGAATCGATTTTAATTTTTTATTCAAAAGATGCAGCTATTTCGATATAGATTGGTACACGAATTCATTAGATAAAGATAAAAATAAGACTGATCTTTTATATAATTGTGCATTAAATATAATTAACATTGAAAAAAGAGATTTTATATTAGCTTTAATTTCAGCTGAATATAATAAATTGGATCCAAAAAATTCTACAGGTTTAATTGATAGATCAATAGAAATAATTTCTAATGATATTGAAAATCCAATTCTTGCTTTAATTAAAAACTATTCAGTTTCAATTAACCAACAATATAAAGAACTAGCTGAAAGTTTTTATCAAAATGCCATAAGAATAGCAAATGAAACAA
>CALPVI020000315.1 GCA_943326975.2 Actinomyces viscosus
ATAACTTTTGATTGCTGAACAATACTTGCTGATTGTTGAAGTGAATAAGGTCCACAAGCATTTACGATTAACTTATCTGGAAATGAATTACAAATTTCCAATGCCAATTCATGATCCATTTTCCCACCACTCAAAACGATCGGTGCATCAATTTCTGAAATGATTTCCTTTAATTTTGAAACCGGCATTCTTTTCGTAGCAAATTGAGCTCCTAAAGCAATTGTTAAATACGTTTTTGGTGCTAAATCAAATTCTTTTTGAGTGTCAATATGCGCTGATTCAGCAATGTAAAAATCGCATGGTTTTAAATCATTCTTAATCCCAAGATGTTTTACTGTTTCAAAATAACGTTCAACAATATGCAAACTTCCCATTTTGTTGATTTTGAACTTCACCAGCATCCACTTTTCAATATTCAATTTTGGAAAAGAACGAGACGGAACTCCCAATTTCTTTTTCAAAGAAAGCGTACGAATGTTTTTATGCAAATCAATTACCCAATCATATTTTTCATTTTTCAACTCAGAAATAACTTCTTTAATTGATTTTTGAATTGTAATTAATTTATCAATATTCGGATTATTTTCAAGAACAGCAGAAAATGATTTTTTTGTGATAAAATGTACTTCAATATTTGGTATTTGCTCTTTGATACAACGAACAATCGGTGTTGTCAAAACAACATCTCCAATAGAACTAAAACGTACAATTAATATTTTCACAGAGCAAAAGTAGAGATAAAATTAGTGTTGATTAAGAATACTTGAAATTTATTTCTTTTTATACAATTTGTATTCAATTGTTTTCAGTTTAATTTCCTTGTAATTTTTAGGAATATCAAAACTCGGACATTCACTTTGATGCACTAAAACGAAGTTGCGCAAATGCTTTACATCATAATCTAAACTCACCGATTTAAAACGTTCATAATAGGCATGTAAAGTCCAATCTTCATTCATTTCTGTACAAATACTAATAATTGAATTTTTTGGTAAATAAGGTAAAATGGTACGCATGTCTTTCACTTTCACCTCATCTTTACCGAAACCATTTGAAAAATAAATATTCAACGAAACTCCCAATGCAAACAAAACAACACTTACAATTGAAAATCGCTTTGAAGCAAATGGATTTGAAAGAATATGTTGAGTGAATGTAGAAAGTTGTGGTTGTAAAAAATGAGCAATAGCAACCGCAAAAAACGGATAAGCAGCCAAAATATAAAACCCACTTTGTTTCATGCTAATCATAATCGGTAATACAGCAGCTAATCCAATGGAAATAAAAACAAAAGCAATCGATTTTTGTTCTTTATCTAACTTCAAACTTCCTCTTCGTTTAAAAAATGAAAAATAGACAATCAAAGCAATACCAATCGGTAAAATCAACTCCGAAAACATACGTTTGATAATAAAGAAACGAGAATCAACCGTAGAAATGGATTGAATACTTTTCACAACTTGAATTTGATAATAATCCCACAAACTTTGACGAGCAGCTGGTGATATCAAACATAAAATTACAATTGGTAGAAGGGTGAAAAGGATCACCAATAATGTTTGTAAAATCATTTTCAACAAAGAAACTTTTCGTAGAAATAACCATAAAAAGAAGACCATTGCCCAAGGAAATAAGGCAACAAATCCTTTTGTTAGAAATCCCAATGACAGAAAGATACCTGCTAAAAGAAAATAGAACCATTTATTTTTAGTCTGCCCTTTCACAATATAAATTACTGATAGTGTTGTAAATACAGTTAACGTATTCTCCAATAAATTATTACTACTTGACCAGAAAACAACAGGTACAAAAATCCAAAAAAGCAAAGGAGTCCAACTTAATTCTTTCTTAGGAGAAATGGTTTTCCATAATTGAACAATTGCAATTGCAGTAAAAATAGTTGTTGAAAAAGTGTAAATTTTATCGACTATTCTACTACTGCCAAACAACTGAAAATAAACACTTTCTAACGCCATCGCCAATGGAGGGTGTTCATGAAACTCTTGGTACATCGTTCCTGTAAAGTATAAATTCCAAATCGATCCTTTCCCTATGGCAATATTATGTGCGATGGTACTGTAAATCATACCGTCCATGAACATTGTGTCTGCAAATAGGTATCTCCCTGCTAAAAGGAGAAATATGCCTAAACAAAGTAGATAAAATGAAAGTAATGGTTGTTTTTTAAACATTGAAATTATCTATTTGCATTCGTTTTCCAAACTTCAATATACTGATTTGCATTGTGCTTATTCATTTTACGCAATAATACATCTAACGAACTAGGAGGGCATACTTTAAGCAATTTAATTTTTGGATAAATAGATTTGTAAGCATGAATTCTTTTCTGAATGTTTTCTTCACCAAAAAAGAAAATATAATCGTACTCTGCCCCTTCATTGACATTCAGTGTTTGAGATGAATCAATTCTATCCGTAAATTCACAATCCCAACTATTTGCATAATACTGAGGCATCATTGATGGTTTTGTCTCTGCGGAACCTTCTAATAGTATTCGTTCTTTATTCATCTTATTTCCATACAAAGAATACATCGCTTCAACACGAGACATTTTGGTATACGTAAATGATAGTAATGAAAGTAGAATAATATTTAAAAACCAAAATATTTTGGTAGACACATTCCATGTTTTATTCCAAAATGATTTTTCTCGTAATTTTTCAAATCCTATTACTCCTAAAATAATAAAGAATGGTAACACAGAAAGTACAAATCGCTCCTGTCTATTTGGATAAAAAGTATGAAATAAAATGAAAGCCAATGTTGGAATGAAAAGAATACTTTGTGTTTTCCATGTTCTGAAAAATCCTGTCATCATTAACAAGCCAAATGGAAACAAAAGTAGCCCCATTAACACTAAGAAATACATGAAATAATTCGAATTGGGTAAATATTGTGTTCCTTCATTCATGTTGTAAGTTGCATAACCAATAAATTCAGCGAAAGGATATCCCCAAACAATTGTATCTACAATTCCTTGTGTTGCGGAAAACATTGCTACAACTCCTAAACAGAACCAAAAAAACGGTTTCCATTTCCATTTAAAAAAATAATATGCAGCAATTGCAATCGCAAAAATGGCAATTTGGTAACGAAATGATATTGCTACTCCGATTAATAAACCTGCATATAAATAATTTGAGTTTTTTTCTTCTTTAAGCAATAACCAAAATCCCCATGTTAAAAATGGAATCGATGCCAT
>CALPVI020000316.1 GCA_943326975.2 Actinomyces viscosus
CAAGACAAATTGCTATGGAAGAATCGTTTGAACCAAAAGTAACTAAAGATGAATTATTTCAAGTATTAGGTGCTGGAAGAGGAAAAACGAAATACGATAACAATGCAGTGGCTGGAGTTGTAACCGGTTTAGCTTGGACAAGCGTAGGAGGTGATATTTTATTTATTGAATCCTCAATTACAAAAGGAAAAGGAAAATTAACTTTAACGGGTAATTTAGGAGATGTAATGAAAGAATCAGCTGTTATTGCTTTAGAATATTTAAAAGCACACAGTAGTTGGTTGAATTTAGATCAAGAAGTATTTGAAAATTATAACGTGCATATACATGTTCCTGAAGGAGCTACGCCAAAAGATGGACCAAGTGCTGGTATTACAATGTTAACTTCATTAGCATCTTTGTTTTCGCAGCGTAAAGTGAAAAAGAATCTTGCAATGACAGGTGAAATTACTTTACGAGGAGAAGTTTTACCGGTAGGAGGGATCAAAGAGAAAATCTTAGCTGCAAAACGTGCAAGTATCAAAGAAATTATTTTGTGCGAAAAAAACAGAAAAGACATAGAAGAAATAAATGCTTCTTATTTGAAAGGTTTAACATTCCATTATGTGAAAACCATGAAAGAAGTAATTGATATCGCATTGACAAAAGACAAAGTCGAAAATGCAATAAAAATTGGTTAAAAAACAAAGGCTGTCTGATTGGATAGCCTTTGTTTTTTTCATTTGAAAGAATCATTCGGAATTAAAAATTCTTTTTTGAGAAATATTAATGAATTATTATCTTCTCTATTTTTTTACCTTTTGCTAAATCGTCAACGAGCTTATCTAAGATTCGTACTTTTTGAGTTAATGGATTTTCAATTTCTTCGATTCGATAGCCACAAATAACACCTTTTATTTGAAAGGCATTTGGATTAAATTTTGCTTCTTCAAAGAAAGTTTCAAAGGTTGTTTTTCGCTCAATTTGATTTTGAATATCAATACTACTAAAACCAGTCAACCATTTAATTACTTCATTTAATTCGTCAATAGTTCTACCTTTTCTTTCTATTTTCTTTATATAAAGAGGATATACTGTTGCTAACAGCATAGTAGCGAATTTTTCGTCGTGTGATTTGGAATTTTTCATAGCTTATAAATTTAATTGCCTTGGTTCTATTAGCGAAGCAAGGCAATTAAAATTATTGTTTTTTCGGTTTTAAATATCTTTCAAACCATTGATCTTGTTCCCAAAGTAAGTGTAAGATATTTTCTTTTGCAGCGTATCCATGACTTTCTTTCGGAAGCAAAACCAGCCGAGCGGGTTTCCCTAATCCTTTTAATGCATTGAAATATCGCTCACTTTGTAAGGTAAAAGTACCAGGATTGTTATCAGCATCACCATGAACTAATAATAAAGGGTGATTCATTTTATCTGCAGAATTAAATGGAGACATTGTATTGTATACTGCTTGAGCGTCCCAGAAACTTCTTTCTTCACTTTGGAATCCAAAAGGAGTAAGAGTTCGATTGTAAGCACCACTTCTTGCAACGCCACAAGCAAATAAGTCAGAATGAGTTAAAAGATTTGCAGTCATGAATGCACCATAAGAATGACCTCCAACAGCAACTTTAGTACGATCGATATAACCTAAACTGTCAACTGCATCGATAGCAGCTTTTGCGTTATCTACTAATTGTTCTAAGAAATTATCATTTGGTTCTTTATCACCTTCACCGATAATAGGAAAAGAAGCATCGTCTAAAATCACATAACCTCTTGTTACCCAATAAACAGGTGAACCATAATATGGGAATGTAAATGCATTAGGATTGGATTTGTTTTGTCCAGCACTGTTTTTATCCTTGAATTCAGTTGGATACGCCCACATAATCATTGGAAGTTTTTCTTTCTTTTTCATATCATATCCTGCAGGAAGATATAATGTACCAGAAAGTTCAACACCATCTTTACGTTTGTATTTAATTACTTCTTTGTGCACTCCTGCAATACTTTCAAATGGATTTTTGAATGCAGTAATTGCTTTTGGTTCCCCTTTTTTACTGATAGTTCTAATAAAGTAATTTGGATATTCAGTCGGTGATTCAATTCGGACTAAAACTTCTCCTTTTTCTTTATTCGTAATAGAAAGTATATTTTCTAACTTGTTTGTATATTTAGATAAATAAATTCTTGATTTTTTTTGCGTTGAAAGATTTATTTTATCAATGAAAGGAAACTGTCCTTTTGCTGTAAAACCTTCTCCAATTAAAAACGCATCAGTTCCGTTTGCTAAAGCAAGCACTTGGTATCCGTATTGATTTTTTTCTGTTTCGAAATCTCCAGGATTACCATAAGCATCTTGTTCGTCTCTGTCAAATAAAACGATTGGTTTTATAGCAATATCAGAAGGATTGAAAAGATATGTTTTAGTATTACGTGTATTCCACCATTCATCAACTACAACAGCATATTTTTCATTCCCCCATGTAATATCAGCAAATCGTTGTATTGTTTTAACCAAAGATTTAGGTTCTGAAGTAAATGGAGCTTCCCACTGGTAAACTTCATCTCTGAAATCTACTTTTTTCTCCGGATCACCACCGTCTAATGCTTCAACATAATACAAAGTAGCGGGTTTGTCTGATCTCCAATATAAATTTCTTTTACCAGTTCTTACAGCCATATTTCCTTTTGGTAAAACTTCTGTTAAAGGAACATTATTAACTTCTTTCACTAATTCTCCATTTGCAGTAAATACTTCTGCTTTATAAGCAAAACGGTTATACTGTACGATGTATGAAAATGGTTTTTGGTAAGTAGAAGTTAAAATGTATTTCCCATCAGGAGAAGGGATTAAACTTCCCCATAAAGCAGCTTCTTTCCATTTTTTACTTGTTCCATCAATTGTAATTAACAAAATTTCAGAAGTAATTAAAGTTTCAAAATTTTGTTCGTCCATTTTATTTTTCAATAAATCTTGGTACGTTCTATTTTGAGCTTTAGCGCCATTACTTAAAGAAACAGTAGGACCGGTTGCAATTTCTTTACTTGTGTTGATTAAAGCTTTTCTGTTAGCTGGTAATGTTTTGATCAATAGAGTTTTGCTATCTTTTAACCAAGTGAAAGGTGAGCCTAAATTTGCATTTAATTTAGCATCATAGATTTTTTTAGCACTTACGGTTACAACATCTAAAATCCATAATTCAACTCCTGTAGATGAGGTA
>CALPVI020000317.1 GCA_943326975.2 Actinomyces viscosus
CTAGATCGTATGTTGATTACGGCCTGACTGACTTCTTTTATAGATGGTGTTAAAATATTCATTTCTTTCAATTCACTTTCAATTGCTCCATAGGATGTATTTACTTTTGGAACAGCTAATGAAAGTCGATAGGAAACAGAAATAATTACATATTGTCCTTTGAATTTTCTTTTGAAAACACTTTCTCGGTATCCAAATTCACATTCTTCTTTTGAGAAGGTATGAATTTCACCTGTCTGAATGTGATAAGCTTCTAACGATTCAAAAACATCTTTAATTTCTACTCCATAAGCACCAATATTTTGCATTGGACTAGCTCCGACACTTCCTGGAATCAAAGAAAGATTTTCAACACCTGAAAAATTGTTATCGATACATTTTAAAACAAATTCATGCCAATTTTCTCCAGCTCCAGCTTTTACAATAACTAGATCACCTTCCTTTTTTGAAATTTCAAATCCTTTAATTTCGTTGATTAATGTTAATCCCTCAAAATCTTTCGTTAGTAAAATATTACTCCCACCACCTAAAATAAGTAGTTCTTTATTTTTGTTTTCAGAAAGAATTGAGTTTAGTTCCTCAACTGATGAAAAACGTCCGAAATAACGAGTTTTCGCCTCGATACCAAACGTGTTAAATTGCTTTAAACTGATGTTTTCTTGTATCATGATTCAAAGTTAGTATTTTTAGTAATTGTACAATAGTAAAATTTGTTTCTTTATTATTTTTGAAGGTACAATTATTCACTATCTATTTTTATTAATTAATTTTACAATTATGCAGTTTCGAAAAATAGATTTAGACACCATTAATTCTTTCAATAAGAATACTTTAATGGAAACTCTTGGGATAAAATGTATTGAAATAGGAGAGGATTATATTGTTTCCACAATGCCGGTAAATGCTTCCACACACCAACCAATGGGATTGTTGCATGGTGGAGCAAGTGCTGCTTTAATTGAGAGTATTGGTTCGATGGGATCAACTTTATTGATAGACTTGTCAAAGCAAGCGCCTGTTGGATTAGAAATCAATGCAAATCATATAGGAAGTGTTCGTAGTGGTTCAGTTAAAGGGGTTGGGAAAATAGTTCATGCTGGAAAAAAAACACATGTTTGGCAAGTGGATATTTTTGATAATGAAACAAATAAACTAATTTGTACAGGACGTTTAACCGTGATGATTATAGATAAAAAATAATGGCTGAAATTCTGAAATATCGTTTTCCTGATAAGGAAATAGTTGAACAGACAGGCTTCTTTCGTGAAGTTGAGTCTTCAAAAGATCTTTCAGGATTTGTTATTTCTACTTTTTTAAAGGATAAATATTATCAATTCTCACCACTAGAAACTGCAAAATCAACCTATTTTTATGAAATAGAGAAACCGTATATCGTAACCAAAAACGAATATTTAAACGAGGCGAATTCTTTTTTAGATGCTTTTGAGCGTTTGAAGATCAAAAAAGCCGTTTTTTCAAGGGTTAAAGTTGTTGAATTTGATCAAAACAAAACTGAAAAATTGTTTAAACGTTTGTGTGAATTGTATCCGAAAGCATTTGTTTACCTTGTTTCAAGCGAATTATTTGGAACTTGGATAGGAGCTACCCCTGAAATTTTACTTTTAGCTATTTCTGGATCAGGTTTTACAATTTCCTTGGCAGGAACACAACCTGTAACGAACGGAAAAGAATGGACTGAAAAAGAAAAAGTTGAACAAGGATTGGTGACAGAATTTTTAGACGATCAATTAAAATCAATAGGTATTCTAGAAATTGAAAAAAATGGTCCATATGATCTGGAAGCGGGACCTGTTAAACATTTGAGAACTGATTTTAGTTTTGATTTAGGAAAATTAAAGCCAATAGAAATCGCAAAGCATATCCATCCAACGCCTGCTGTCAGTGGACTTCCTCAAAAACCTGCAATTGATTTAATTAATTTTAGAGAACCACATGATAGACTTTTGTATACTGGAATAATAGGGATAGTAACAGATGAAAAGTCTTCATTGTATGTAAATCTAAGGTGTTGTCAAATTCAGAAGGGACAGTTGTTCCTTTATTTAGGTGGTGGTTTTACACCAGATTCAATTCCCGAATCAGAATGGGAGGAGACTGAAAATAAAGCCAAAACACTATTGAGAGCTATTGAATCTATTTAAGAATTTTTAACTAAAAAGTAAAGAATTTACCCTCTAAATTTTAATCGAATTCATTCTCCTTTCTCAATTATTTCAATAAATTTGTAAATAATGAAATCAAGTAATAAAAAAGGGGTTCAACTTTTAGTGGAACAATGCATTACTCATGGAATGAAACATCTTGTTTTTTCTCCTGGTTCGAGAAATGCACCATTCATTATTGCGTTTGATGAACATCCTGATACAAAGTGTGTAGTTATACACGATGAAAGGAGTGCTGCTTTTTTTGCTATGGGTATGGCGCAACAGTTAAATGAACCGGTAGGTATTGTTTGCACTTCAGGTTCTGCAGTTTTGAATTATTATCCTGCAATTGCGGAGGCTTATTATCAATGTATTCCTTTGATTGCTATTACTGCAGATAGACCATCAGAATGGATTGATCAAGGCGATGGTCAAACGATAGTTCAAGATAATGTTTTTCAAAATCACATTCGTTACAGTAAAACTTTTTCGGAGCAAATTCTTTCAGAAGATCATAAATGGTATTTGGAAAGAGAGATTTCAACAGCATTCAATATCGGTAACGGAAAATGGAAAGGCCCGATTCATTTGAATATGAGTTTTAGTGAGCCGCTTTATTCTTCAGAGGAAATTCAAATAGCTAAGCATAAGGTAATAAAAACACTTCAATCGGACTTTCAACTTTCTTTAAATGATAGTGTTGAATTGATTAAGAATTGGGAGAATTCTCCTAAAAAAATGATTGTATGTGGACAAATGCCAGAAGATAAGGCTTTGTTAAAACAATTAAAACAATTAGCGGAAGATACTTCAATTGCAGTTTTAGTTGAAAACACATCCAATTTGGTAGATCCTTCATTTATTCATTGCATTGATCGTACCTTAAATGCGATTACGGATGAAAAATTAGAAGCTTTTTCTCCTGATTTACTAATAACGATAGGTGGAGCAGTTGTTTCAAAACGAATCAAAGCTTATTTAAGAAAATACAATCCTAATTTTCATTACAAAATAGGTTTTGATTTTCCTTACA
>CALPVI020000318.1 GCA_943326975.2 Actinomyces viscosus
AATTTTACTTTAGAGGGGAATTCGGAAGGAACTGTAGCATATGAGTTAGCTGTAGATCGCGAAGGTAAGGTAACATCAACTTTGTTAAAGTCGGAGTTGACAACTATTACTTCAACTCCTTTAAAAATGGAAGCAAATAATTACTTAAAAGGATTTGTATTTGAGCCAGGGACGTATTATCCTAAATTTCATCATGTAATTGTTAAGATTACTTTTGTAAAACCTATAAAAAAATAAAACGGCTGTTCATAAATTTGACAGCCGTTCATAAATTTCAAAAATTTATAATCATTGATGATTGTAAATTTTAGCATAATTTGATTTGTATTTTTCTAAAATAACTTTACGTTTGAGTTTTAGAGTTGGTGTTAATTCTCCTCCATCAACTGATAATTCATTTTCAAGGAGGGCAAATTTTTTAATTTGTTCCCAATGACCAAATTGTAAATTGTAATAATCTACTTCTGCTTGAATTAATTGAATTACTTCCTTGTTTTCGATTAAAGCTAAATTTGAATTATCTCCTATTGAAATTTTATTTTTTGAAGCCCATTCTTTTATGAAGGCAAAGTTTGGTACAATGAATGCGCTTGGGAATTTTTCGTTTTCACCAACAACAATGATTTGTTCAATAAAACGAGATTCTTTGAATTTATTTTCCATTGCTTGTGGTGCAATATATTTACCTCCAGAAGTTTTAAAAATTTCTTTTTTACGATCTGTAATTTTCAAAAATTTCCCTTCAACAAATTCTCCAATGTCACCAGTGTGGAACCAGCCTTCTTCATCTATTTCTTCTTTTGTTTTTTCTGGAAGTTTGTAATAACCAATCATTACATTGGGGCCCTTTACAAGGATTTCACCATCTTGAGCAAATTTCACTTTTACATTATCCAAAAGCGTACCTACAGTTCCTATTCTTATGCCATTCTTAAAGCAGTTTACAGAAATTACAGGTGATGTTTCTGTAAGTCCATAACCTTCTAGTATAGGTAAGCCAGCAGCTAAAAACATCTTAGCAAGTCTTGGTTGCAATGCGGCGCTTCCTGATACAATTACTTTTACATGACCTCCCAAAGCATCTTGCCATTTTGAGAAAATTAATTTTCTAGCAATTGAAAGTTTTATTTTATACCAAAATGATGTTCCATAAGTATTATATTGCTCTCCAACTTTAACAGCCCAAAAGAATAAGAACTTTTTTATTCCAGTTAATTCGTCTCCTTTTGCCATTATTTTTTCAAAGACTTTTTCAATTAATCTCGGAACGGCCGTAAATACTTCAGGTTGAACTTCCTTTATGTTTTCTCCAATTGTTTCTAAGGATTCTGCATAATGAACACTACATCCTAAATACATGTATAAGTAATGTAACATTCTTTCATAAACATGGCATGTTGGAAGGAAAGTTAATACTTTCGATGTATGATCGGCAGGGATACGAGGTAAACAACCATATACATTTGAAAGGATGTTGTTGTGTGAAAGCATTACTCCTTTCGGGTTTCCAGTAGTACCGGAAGTGTAAATTATTGTTGCTAAATCAAGGTTGTCAATAGATTCTTTTCTTTTTAAAACTTCTTTAATGTCTGTTGTGTCAGCTTTATTCTCAATTGATTTCCAATTTGGATAATGTTCAATTTCATCAAATATAAACAAGTGTTCCAAAGTAGGAATTTCGCTTTTAATAGCATTAATATTATCGTAAAGTTCTTTAGATCCTACTGTGCATAGTTTCACCTCTGCATCATTGAAAATGTATCGGTAATCATTTGTTGAAATATTAGGATATACAGGAACTACAATTGCACCTATTTGTTGTATTGCGATATCCATTATGTTCCACTCCAAACGATTTGTAGAAACAATTGCAACTTTATCAAGTGGGTTTACACCTAGAGTAATTAAACCTCTAGAAATTAAGTTTACCTTGTCAATAAAATGCTGAGTGGAAATTCCTTCCCATTGACCTTTTCTTTTGGAAACAAACATGTTAGCATTTGGATATTTCTCAAGTTGAAAAAAAGGTATGTCAAAAAGTCGATTAGCATTTAACATAGTGAATAATTTTAGTTACATTTGACGAATATATGAAAAAAATAATAGAAGAAAACTATTAAATATTCATAGAGAGTACAGTTTTGATAAAAGCAAGGTTATTATATGGATAAGATAATTACTTTCACGTTGCGAAAATTTATGACTTTAAAAAGTATTAAATATATGAAACAACTCCTTCTAGTAATATCGATTGTAATGATATCGGGAAGAAGTCTGTATAGCCAAGATTTGGAATTCACTCAATTTTATGCAAATCCATTATACCTAAATCCTGCATTTGCTGGTTCCCATGGTTGTCCTCGTTTTGCAGCAATTCACAGAGATCAATGGACAAATATCTCTGGTTCTTATATCAGTACTTCATTATCTTATGATCAATATTTTAAAAACATTTCTGGTGGTTTTGGTATTGTTTGTATGAATGATGTTCAAGCAAAAACTATTAATACAACGACTGGAAGTTTAATTTATTCGTATCACATTAATTTAGGCAGAAAGTGGACACTAATGTTTGGGGCAAAAGCTACTTGGTGTCAAAAATTCCTTGCTTGGGATAAATTAACATTTGGAGATCAAATTGACCCCTTTAAAGGTTTTATCTATGCAACTGGTGATAAAAAAAGAGGTGGAAGTAGAGGTTTTTTCGATGTAGGTTCAGGTGCGGTGTTGTTTAACAAGCATTTCAATATCGGAGCAGCAGCATATCACTTAGCACAACCAAATGAATCAATGATTTTAGGAGAGAATTCTAAATTACCAATGAGAATCACCGCTCACGCATCAGCTAACATTACCCTTGGGGGGAAATCAAAATATTCTAGTTCAAGTGTTTTAATGCCATCTATCATCTGGACTTACCAAAATGGTTTCTATCAAATGAATGTTGGAACTTACCTTAAATATGGTAATTTCACTATGGGAGCTTGGTATAGATCTAAAGATGCTTTTATTTTAACTTTTGGTATCAATACAGGTAAATTTAAGTTAGGATATAGTTATGATGTTACCACTTCTAGATTAAACAATGGTGTTTCAGGTGGTTCTCATGAGATTTCATTAGGCTTAAACTTAATCTGTAAAAATAAACCTCAAAAATTCAGAACGATTGCTTGTCCTTCCTTCTA
>CALPVI020000319.1 GCA_943326975.2 Actinomyces viscosus
CTAATAATAATTACAGTTGTACTGATGTAAAACGCAGCTGGTAAATTGTATTTTAACCAAAATGAATCTCCCATCGAAACGATATATGCAGAAGTTAATCCCGCAAACACCATTACCACACTGAACATCACAAGATAGATCAGGTTTTTTTTCATTTTCTCCTTAATTTCAGGAGTAAGTTCATTGCTAAAGTCTTTATTCATAACTAAAACTATTTTGGAATGACAGCTTCAATTCTGTCAAACACATATAAAAACTGAATTATTGGCAAATAAATGAAGGAAGCAAACATCAATCGTTTTGCATCTTTATCATCTAAAGTTATTAGTAATTTGTATGCTTGTAAGAAAAATAATAACCCAAAAATTAATGCTACGTAGAGCGTTATATCCGTTGTCCAATTTAATAACCAAGGTAGTAAACTAAATGGAATCAAAAGCAATGAATAAACTGCAATTTGATAAGCTGAATTCTTTGATTTTCCATGTTTAGAAGGCAATAATGAGAAACCACCTTCTTTGTAATCATCGTACAATACCCAAGCAATCGCCCAAAAGTGTGGAAATTGCCAAATAAACTGCACAAAAAATAAAACTCCAGGTAAATAGCCAAATTTACCTGTTGCAGCAACTGCCCCTAACATTGGAGGTATGGCACCAGGAAATGCCCCAATGAAAACTGCCCAAGAAGTGATTCTTTTTAAAGGAGTATACATGAATACATACATGATGTAAGCAAACAATCCTAAAACAGCTGAAGGTAAATTAATTAGATAAAGTAAATAGGTGCCAACAATTAAACAAATTACAACTACAATTACAGCTTCATTTACAGACATATTTTCTTGAGGAAGCGGACGTTTTTCAGTTCTTTTCATCAATTTATCCAATTCTCTTTCCCAAATTTGATTTGAGCCATTTGATGCAGCAGTAACTAATAATCCGCCTGTCATCAAAAGGAAAATGGTGTAATTATCATGGCCATTTGCAAATAAATAGCCCGATAAAGCAGATAAAATGACTAATGCAGATAAACGAAATTTAGTAAATACTATATACGTTTTTATTTTAGCGCCTATTGACATTTTGTTTTTATTCGAATTTATTACAAATGTAAGCATTAAATCGTGATTGATTTTTTGATAAGACGTATTTTTGAGTAAAAATTTAATTAAAAAACAACTTCAATTCTTTTGGTATTATAATTGCTTAAATGAATTGCATACATTTGCATTGAAAAAATGAAAAGAATGAAATTATTTGTAGTTATAGCAGCAGTTCTTATTTTGCAAAATAGTTTTGGACAAAACGGCAATGTTGAGATTATAAAAGATACTCGTATTGATGATTTGATAAAACAACAAAGTGCGATTATACCTCCTTCAACTGTACCTCAAATTACAGGATATAGAATCCAACTTTTCTTTGATACGGAACGAAGTTTAGTAGATGAAGCACGTTCTAAATTTGTTACAGCTTATCCTAAAATAGATACATATATAGTCTATACAGCACCGAATTATTTTTTAAAAGTAGGTAACTTCAGAACACGTTTAGAAGCTGAAAAAATTAAATCAACGATTGATAGAGAATTTCCAACAAATTTTATCGTGAAAGAGTTGATTTACCTTCCAAGAATAGATTAACTTCTTTTAAACCTTTTACCAGGTAATGCTTTTACAGCACCCTTCATTTCTAAATTGAATAATACAACGCTTGTTTTAGAGGCAGGAAATTTCGTGTGAATCGAAATAACATCCATATCTAATTCATTCTTTTTTGATAATAAATCTAGTATAAGTTGTTCATCTGAAGTAAAATCTTCGAAAAGTTGCGTTTGAATAGGCTTTTTTTCTACTTCTTCCCATTGCATTAAACGAAGGAAATCTTCAGAACCAGTTATTAAATGTGCTTTTTGTTTGGCAATTAAAGAATTACAACCTTTAGAATAAATTTGGCCAACATTTCCTGGAAATGCAAATACATCTCGGTTGTATTCATTAGCAAGTTCAGCTGTTATTAATGAACCTCCAGAATCTTTGCTTTCAATGACAATGGTTGCATCTGTCATACCCGCAACTATTCGATTGCGCATAGGAAAATTCTCCTTGTCTGGTTTAGTTCCTGGTAGAAATTCAGTCAATAGTCCACCATTTCCAATCATTTTTTGAGCTGTGTTTTTATGAATACTTGGATATAATCGATCCAAACCATGTCCTAATACTCCAATTGTTTCGATTTCATTTTTGACACAAAGCTGGTGAACACAGATATCAATTCCGTAAGCCATACCACTAACAACAAGTATTTTTTTGTCTTTAAATCCATTTATCAATTCTTCGCATATTTCTTTTCCATAGGGGGTTGCATTTCTAGTTCCGACAACTGAAACTATTTTATGTTGATTTAGGTCCATTTTACCTTTACTGTATACAATTAATGGAGCATCTTCACATTGTTTTAGTCGACGAGGGTATGAGTTATCAAGATAGAAATGAGATTGAATAGCATGTTTTTTGTTGTATTCGGCAAATAAATTAGCTTTTTCAATCGCTTCAACTCGATTCATTTGTTTTAAAATAGAAACGTTTATTCCTGTTTTAGAAGCTATGGTTGTAAATGAATCTTTAAAAATGGATTCAATAGAATCTAATTTAGACAATAATATTTTAGCTTTTTTTGGCCCTATTCCTTTTAGTAAAGTAAGAGCGATTTGGTAATTAACGTCGGTATTTTTCAATTTAAATGTATATTAGTATCTTGAATTTAGGAAAAAAGATGAAATATTTCAATCATTTTTTTCAAATTTTTCACAAAAAGAGTATCAAATGAAAGTTTTAGGAGTAATTCCAGCAAGATATAGTTCTTCTCGTTTCCCAGGAAAACCATTAATTGATTTGAATGGAAAATCAATGATTCAAAGGGTATATGAAGGTGCGATAAAATCAACTAAAATTGAAAAAGTAATTGTTGCAACTGATGATCAGCGAATCGTTGATGAAGTGCTTCGTTTTGGAGGAGAAGTCATGTTAACATCTATTGATCATACTACAGGTACTGATCGATGTGGCGAAGTTGCGAAAAAATACCCTGATTTTGATGTGGTCATCAATATTCAAGGTGATGAACCTTTAGTTGATTACAGACAATTAGATGCTCTTGTTCAAGCGTTTGAAAACGAGTCA
>CALPVI020000320.1 GCA_943326975.2 Actinomyces viscosus
GCAATTCTTGTCATTGCAACCATACGAATCAATTCCCATTGTTCGATTGGTTTTTGATCTTGTAATGGAGTTCCTTCAACAGCAACTAAAGCGTTAATTGGAATAGAATCTGGAGGAGTTGGCATTTCCATGTAGCTCAACAACAAACCAACGCGATCTTCAACTGCTTCACCCATTCCGATAATACCTCCAGAACAAACTGTAATACCCGCTTTACGAGCATTTTCAATAGTATTTAAACGTTCATCGTATTCTCTTGTTGAGATAATGTCTTTGTAAAATTCTTTTGAAGAATCTAAATTATGATTGTATGCAAATAAACCTGCATTTTTTAGACGTTTTGCTTGGTCTTCGTTCATCATACCTAACGTACAACAAACTTCCATCCCTAAATTATTTACAGCAGAAACCATTTCAACAACATTGTCGAAATCTTTGTTATCTCTAACCTCTCTCCAAGCTGCTCCCATACATAATCGAGAAGAGCCGTTTTCTTTCGCATTTTGTGCTTGCTCAATAACTGATTCAACAGTCATTAATTTATGAACGTCTACATCTGTATTATATCTTGCCGCTTGTGGACAATATCCGCAATCTTCAGAACAACCACCTGTTTTTATACTAATCAAAGAAGACATTTGAACTTCTCTTGGATTATGAAACTGTCTATGAATAGTAGCTGCTTCAAAAACTAATTCTAATAGGGGTTTATTATACAACTCTAAAAGAGTTTCTTTCGTATTATATTTCGGATTAACTTTCATTCTTGTTAATTTATTTTGGTGCAAAGATAGTGAAAAGGATATTTGTAGTCAATTTTTTTATAAAAACCGTATTATAAAGAATTTTAATAATGATTATAATCATTTTTTTTATAATTCTAAAAAAGCAACTTTACATAAATTCAACTTAAAAGTATTATGGCATTTATTGATTATTATAAAGTGTTAGAAATTGATAAAACGGCAAACGAAAGCGATATTAAGAAAGCTTATAGAAAATTGGCGAGAAAACATCACCCTGATGTCAATCCAAATAATGAAAATGCAAAAATTAAATTTCAGGAAATAAATGAAGCAAACGAAGTATTAAGTGACCCTGAAAAACGTTCAAAATATGATCAGTATGGGAAGGATTGGAAACATGCTGAAGAATTCGATAAGCAAAAACAACAGCAACGTAGTAGTCGCGGTTATTCAACTGATGGATTTAATGATAGTGATTATTCAAGTTTTTTTGAGTCGATGTTTGGAAATACAGGTGGAAGATCCTATCGTTCGGGTTCGTTTAAAGGTCAAGATTTGGCGAGTGATGTTCATTTAAAATTGACGGATATACTTGAAGCTCAAAAACAAACGCTTTCAGTGAACGGTAAAAATATTCGATTGACCATTCCTGCCGGAGTTGAAGATGGACAAACGATTAAAATCAATGGAGTTGGTGGTGAAGGAGTAAACGGTGGACCTAAAGGTGATTTATACATTACATTTAAAATTCAGAATGACACACTTTTCAAACGTGAAGGTAGCAATCTTCTAAAAACGATTGATTTGGACATCTACACTGCCATTTTAGGAGGCGAAATAATGGTAGACACATTGTCGAGTAAAGTGAAATTAAAAGTTTTACCAGGAACTCAAAACAACACCAAAGTAAAATTGAAAGGTAAAGGTTTACCTGTGTATAAAAAAGAAACAGAATTTGGTGATTTAATCATCATTTACATTATCAAAATCCCTAAAAACTTAACAGATAAACAAAAAGAATTATTCAGAGAAATTGAAAAAATAAAAGTTGTTTAAATTATAAATTTAGAAATTATGGAAATCAATAAATTAATTCCACTTCATCATTTTTGTGAACATCATAACATTGAAAATTCATTTGTATTTGCTCTCAATGAACATGATTTAGTGAAAATTTATATTGTTGAAGGGAAAACTTTTCTTCATCACGACTCAATAGAAAGTTTAGAAAAAATCATTCGATTATATCATGATTTAGCCATCAATTTCGAAGGAATCGACGTTATTTTACAATTACTCTGTAGAATTGAGGAATTACAACAAGAACTTAATTTCACTAAACAAAAATTGAAAGAATTTGAATTAGAAGTTATGTATTGAATAAATGGTAAATAATTGATTTAAAGTAAATTATTTTTCCACTATCTTTCTCACACAAACGTCATCAAGATAGTAATAAGCAAACAATTGTTCTTTATCGAATTTTGTTTTATTCTTTCCAAAATTGCCAATTATTAAAAATTGCTCATCTCCTTTTGCTTTATAAACTCCTGAAATTTTCACCCAATTCAAAGTATCAACTACAAAACTTTCATTTTTTATTTGAGGGGTAAATTTTAATCTTTTACTATTATTAACCTTTATTTCATTTTCTGAAAAATAAGCCCCAATCATTTTACTCGAATAGTTAGATTTTTCAGATAAACTAACATAAAATTCAACATAATAACTACTATCCTTTTCTAAACAAGTTTCAAGCATAACTTGAAGATATTCCGAATAATTTTTTAATCCGGATACAAATCCTGCATATCCTTTACCTGTTCTCGGCAACTGATTTCCTTGTACATTATTAGGTGTTGAAACTTTTTCATCACAAGAACTATTATAATAATCACTTGTTCCCTTTGTAGGTATAGTCCAACACTTTAGAGGGAAATTTTCAACTGAAACAATATAATCTTTTGGACAAAATTTAAAATCCTCAAAACTCCAATTTGGCACAATATTATTCTGAGAAAAAAACTGTTGAAGACAATTTAAAAATAATAAAATTAATAAGTATCTCATCGACAATCCATTTAGAAAACTACAGAAACTACATTAACTTAAATTTCAATCCTTTATTAACAAGATTCAATTTCAAAGAAAAACGAATATTTGATTTATAATCTGTAAATAAATCCCCCATATTTAAACTTTGATATAATGGAAAATAAACTCCAAAAACATCTGAAATTCTAAAACCTAAACCTGTATTAAATGCTCCATATACTAACCCATTTTGGCTAATAGCACCTGCATCTGCAAAAACACCTAACCCATTCACTTTAATTGGTAATTGTATAAATAAATTCGCTGAAGTCAACCATTGAGACGTAGTTCCATACCAATTTGTACTTTTAAATCCTCCCATATTTTCAACA
>CALPVI020000321.1 GCA_943326975.2 Actinomyces viscosus
AAAGTAAACGATGGTTTAACACCTATTGATGCAGTAAAATTTGCTGCTGCTTATGGAACTTGGTTAAAAAATAGAAATCAATCTACTTCTTTAAAAGTAGTAGTAGGCCGTGATGCTCGTTTATCCGGACAAATGATTTCAGATTTAGTTATTTCTACTTTAGTTGGTTTAGGAATCGATGTAGTAAATCTTGGATTGTCTACAACACCAACTGTGGAAGTTGCAGTTACAATGGAAAATGCACAAGGTGGTGTTATACTTACTGCAAGTCATAATCCAAAACAGTGGAATGCCTTAAAATTATTGAACGAAAAAGGAGAATTCATTTCTGGTACTGATGGAGAAGAAGTATTAAAAATCGCTGAAGATGAATCCTATACTTTTGCAGAAGTTGATGATTTAGGCAAAGTAACTGAAACAGATGAATACTTAAAAAAACATATTGATGCGATTCTAGCACTTCCATTAGTAGATAAAAAAGCAATTGAAGAAGCAAATTTCTCAATTGTTGTTGATGCTGTAAATTCAACAGGTGGAATATTTGTCCCTGCAATGTTGGAAGCTTTAGGCGTAAAGAACATAACTAAAATGTATTGTGATCCAACAGGTCATTTTCCTCACAACCCTGAACCACTTCCTGAACATTTAACTGATTTGTCAGATAAAATAAAAGAATTAGGTGCAGATTTAGGTATTACCGTAGATCCAGATGTAGATCGTTTGGCTTTAGTTTGTGAAGATGGCTCTATGTTTGGAGAAGAATATACATTAGTAGCTTGTGCTGATTATGTTTTGACGCATACTCCTGGAGCTACTGTTTCAAATTTATCTTCTACAAGAGCTTTAAGAGATATTACCGAAAATAGAGGTTTGGTTTACTCAGCTGCAGCTGTAGGTGAAGTAAACGTAGTAACTAAAATGAAGGAAACAAATGCTGTAATTGGCGGTGAAGGAAACGGTGGAATCATTTATCCTGAATTACATTATGGTAGAGATTCGTTAGTTGGAATCGCTTTATTTTTAAGTCTTTTAGCAAATAAAAAAATGAAAGTTTCAGCTTTAAGAGATAGCTATCCAACTTATACAATTTCAAAAAATAAAATTGAATTAACTCCTGAGATTAATGTTGATACAATTTTGGCTCAAATGGCTCAAAAATATGCTTCATTTGAAGTTGACACAATTGACGGTGTAAAAATCTACATCGAAAAAGAATGGGTTCACCTTCGCAAAAGTAATACAGAACCTATTATCAGAATTTACTCTGAAAGTGAAACAGCAGAAAAAGCTAATCTTTTTGCTAATCGTATTATAACTGAAATTAAAGAATTACTTTAAACACTAAAAGAAATTTACGAATTCAAAAAAATAAAAAAGCTGCCCAATTGGACAGCTTCTTTTTTACTTAAACTTTTATAAATGAAAAAGTTAATAGCATTTCTTCTACTTTTTACTTCAGTAATTAGTTTCAGTCAAGGAGATACACTTTCAAAAAAACAACTAAGAAAAAATAGACCAACTTACATTTCACTAGGAGTAGGTTTTAATAGAAATTCTTTTAGAGACTTTGCAACTTCTCCTCTATTCTATTCTGGAATTATTCCTGCTTATTTTATTGGTTATAAGAAAAGTGACGATAAAAGAGAAGGTCTATTTGATATTCACTATACCGCAGGAAGTCAAAAATATAAAATTGTAGAAAATGATACAAAAACAAAATTTTGGTCACTTACATTCAATTACCATAAATTATATCAAATCAAAAGTTGGAGTAATGAAAAATGGAATTTCAAAACTGGTGGAGCTGTTCAAATTACAAACAACTTTAGAATCAATGAAATATTAGAAAACAATGCATATGGTTATGAAGGATTCTTAAATGTTTTATTTTCTAATAAAATAAGTAGGGATATCTCAAGAAACAGAACAATCAATAAAATATTTTGGATATTTCATTATAATCGCAAACCAAGAAAAAGAGAAATTTCATATCAACTAAACATAGGAGCTTGTAATAATTATGTTCGAAATGGATTCATTTATTTAGGTCAATCTGATGTAATCAATAATTTCCATTTATTAGATAATTACAAAGCCGGTATTTTTAAAGGATATAGAATTAATTCATCTTTGAATTATACGATTTATCTCAAAAACAAAAATGCTATTCAATTTTCTTATAATTGGGACGCATTATCTACAATTGGAAAATTTGATCGATTTGACATGGCTAGTCATCGTTTAAACTTTTCCTTATTATTCAATTTAAAATAAATAAAATGCGTTTTCTATATCTATTTATTTGTGTCGCTTTACTTTCTTCGTGCGAAAAGATTTTATTCAAAAAAAATCAAGGCTCATTAAATCCAAGTAAAAACTTCGAATACCTATGGAATGAATGTGACCGTAAATATGCTTATTTTGATTTAAAAGGAATCAATTGGGATCAAATGCACGCGAAATACAGTGCTAAAATTTATGATGATATGTCACAAGACTCTTTATTTAAAGTGATGGGGGCAATGTTACGTGAATTGAAAGACGATCATACAAATTTATTTTCAGATTTCAACATTTCATTTTATGGGGTTGATAAATTAGGACAAGATAATTATGATGAAACTGTTTTAAAAAATAATTATCTACCAAAAAACTTCTATATAACTGGTCCATTTGTTCATGATTTCCTTTTAAATACAAACAATGAAATAGGTTATGTTCGTTTTTCAAGTTTTACAGGAACAGTGGATGACAAAAATTTAAATTTTATATTAAATCGATATCAAAATACAAAAGGGTTAATATTAGATCTTAGAGAAAATGGTGGTGGAGTTATTAATGATGTCTATAAAATTTTAGGTCGTTTTGTTGAAGAAAAAACACTCCTAATGTATTCAAGATTAAAAAATGGACCTGGACATAATGACTTTACAGCTGCCGAGCCAGCTTATGTGGAACCTTCTTCAGAAATTCGATATAAAAACAAAGTGATGGTGCTTGTAGATAGAGGTACATTCAGCGCTGGATCATTCTTTTCTCTCGCGACAAAAGCAATACCGAACATGGTACTTATTGGAGATACAACAGGAGGTGGTTTAGGTTTACCAAATGGAGGCCAGCTTCCGAATGGATGGACATACCGTTTCTCTGTTTCTCAAGCATTGGAT
>CALPVI020000322.1 GCA_943326975.2 Actinomyces viscosus
AGAGTATTACAGAAATATGATGAAGTAAAAGAAGGTGTTGAAATATTAGAACGATTACCAAAAAATAGTAAATTTGCAATTAACGGAAAGTACTTTATTAAAGGTGATTTAAGAAGGAAAAAATTTCTTTGTCAAGAATTGAAATCAGGGAGATTGTTTTTGGTTAATGCCTTAGCAGAAGTGAAACCAATTATTTAAAGAAAACAATAGAATGGAAAATAATTATTGTATAATCATGGCTGGTGGGGTAGGTAGCCGTTTTTGGCCTATGTCTACAGCTGAACGTCCGAAACAATTCTTAGATGTGTTAGGAATTGGAAAATCACTTATTCAAATGACATTTGAGCGTTTGTTGAATGTTGCTCCAAAAGAAAATATTTATGTTGTTACAAATACAATGTACTTTGATTTAGTTAAGGAACAATTGCCTTTCTTGACAGATGCACAAATTTTAACGGAACCTTTAAGGAAAAATACAGCTCCTTGTATCGCATATGCATCAGCTAAAATTTATGCTAAGAATCCAAATGCTACTTTGGTTGTTGCTCCATCAGATCATTTGATTTTAAAAGAAGAGAATTTTATTCAGACTTTAAATATTGCTATTGATGTCGCAAATAAAGATGAGCGTTTAGTTACACTTGGAATTAAACCAACACGACCTGATACAGGATATGGTTATATAGAGTTTTCTGAAGAAGGTGATATTTTACCTGGTCAAGTTAATCCTGTTAAGCATTTCAGAGAAAAGCCTAGTAAAGAAATGGCAGAGTTGTTTTTGAAAAGTGGTAATTATTATTGGAATTCAGGTATCTTTATTTGGAGGGCTCAAAGTATTTTAAATTCATTAGAAAAATTTAAACCGGATTTATTCAAATTGTTTGCTGGAGACTTAAGTTTTTATAACACTCCTAACGAACAAGCTAAAATAAATCAATGTTTTATAGATTGTGAAGATATATCTATTGATTTTGCTGTAATGGAGAATGCGAAGAATACGGATGTAGTTTTAGCAAATTTTGACTGGTCAGACTTAGGTACTTGGGGTAGCTTATTTACACATCTAGATAAAGATTTTAATGGAAACGCTGTTATTGGTGATAATGTGCATATAATTAATTCTACTAATTGCATTGTTAACTTACCTAATAATAAATTAGCATTGATTGAAGGTTTGGATAACCATATAGTTGTTGAATCAGATAATATGTTGATGATTTTAAATAAATCAGACGAACAGAATTTGAAAAAATACCTCGTGCCAATGCAAGAAAAAAGCCCTGATTTTTTTAAGAAATAAATTGAGAATAAGTAGATATTTTAAAGGCTATCAATTTAATTTGATAGCCTTTTTTTTAGTCTTTCTTGCTCATTTTGTATTCTCTTAGTAAATCAAAGTAGCTTTTTGTTTCAATAACTATTACACCTCCAAGAGTGTCGCCATATTTAGCAGGAATACCACCAGTATAGACCATCATGTTGTTTATCGAACAACTCGGTGTGTTTTCAGTATTGCTAAGTTTTACTCCATCTAGATAGTAGATCATTTCTCCTTTACGCGAACCTCTAAATACTAATTCGCCATCATCTGTCATTTTAATTTCTGAACTCATAACAGCTGCCATCGCTTTAACGTCAAATTTAACGGGCATTTTATTTATATCTTCAGAAGTTAGTTTGTGAACAGGCGAAGAGTTTAATTCTAATTTTAAATCTTCAAATGTCTTGTTATAAGTAACAGTTGCTTCAATAAGTTCCTTTGATTTAGAAAATATAAAAATCCCAACATTAGCAAATCCATCCATTGGTACATTTACAATTGGAATATTAATCGTATCAATATAATCTGTTACTTTAATATAATATTTTCCCGCAGGTATTGCACTGATTCTAAATTTACCATTTTCATCAGTTATTGCTTGGTATTTTTTTTCATCGTCATCAATCCAAACTAATGCTCCAGGTATGCCTAATTTATCAGTTTCGTCTATAATAGTACCGATAACTTCTCCTAGAGATTGTCCTTGTGAAAATACGATTTCTCCGTATAGAAGAAATAAAAATGCTAATGTTGTTTTCATAATACACGTTTTATTAATTTCTTCTATGATGAAAAATAAGAATAAATTCCATAAAAAAAACGCTCAAATCTATTTTGAGCGTTTTTAGGTTATTTTTAAAATATTCTAAGCTTGAATTAATTCAGCACTAGAGCATGGAAAAGCTCTATCTACTTTTTTAAATAATCCTTGTAACACTTTTCCTGGTCCTACTTCAATTACTTCAGTAGCTCCATCGGCAATCATTTGGTTCATTGTTTGTGTCCATTTTACTGGAGCTGTCAATTGTGCAACTAGATTTTTTTTGATTTCATCTGGATTTGAAACAGCTGAGGCTGTTACATTTTGATAAACTGGACATTTCGGTTGGTGAAAAGTCGTTTGTTCAATTGCAGCAGCTAATTCTTCTCTTGCAGGTTCCATTAAAGGCGAGTGGAATGCTCCACCTACCTGAAGAATCATAGCTCTTTTCGCTCCTGCTTCAGTTAATTTAGAACAAGCTTCTTCAACAGCTTTAGTTGCTCCTGATATAACTAACTGTCCTGGACAGTTATAGTTTGCAGCTACAACTATTCCATCAATCGAAGCACATATTTCTTCAACGATATTATCTTCTAATCCTAAGATAGCAGCCATCGTAGAAGCTTCAATTTCACACGCTTTTTGCATTGCCAATGCTCTTTGATAAACCAATCTTAAAGCATCTTCAAATTCAAGCGTACCATTAGCTACTAATGAAGAAAACTCACCTAATGAGTGACCAGCTACCATATCAGGTTGAAAAGATTCACCCAGACAAGCAGCTAAAATAGTTGAATGTAAAAAAATAGCAGGTTGTGTTACTTTTGTTTGTTTAAGCTCTTCATCAGTTCCTTCAAACATTATTTTAGTAATTTCAAATCCTAAAACTTCATTTGCTTTATCAAATAATTCTTTAGCTAATGGAGAGTTTTCATATAAATCCTTACCCATTCCTGAGAATTGAGCTCCTTGACCTGGAAAAACGTATGCTTTCATTGTTGTATAATTTATTTGCGAAGTTAATGATTCTTTAAAATCAATCCAATAAAAAAGCCGAACATAAAATCATTTAGTTCGGCTCAG
>CALPVI020000323.1 GCA_943326975.2 Actinomyces viscosus
AGCACCTAATGTTAACTTAAGATTTTTATTTACATTGTAATTTGCTAACGCTTTCGCTTCATAATAGTGGAAATGGTCATAGAATTTAAGTGAGCGCAATTGTGTTTCAGCCATCAAAGACCATTTTTCATTTAACTTGTATTTTAGGTTTAATATATTCCAACTTCCGAGATACTTTTGCTGAGCATGCACATCGAGATAGATAAAAAAGAAAAAAAGAAGTGTAGAATATACTATTTTCATAATTAAATTGTACTTTCTGTAATAGAAATAGATTTTTGTAAAATCATAGAATTAGGAATTGTAATTTTTTCGCCATTTGGTGTTTTTAAATGTACAAAAAAATAAGTTAATTCGGTTATTTCACCTTCAAATGGATAGTCTTTATCTAAAACCTTAATTTTGTCTCCCAACTTCAAAGGATGATTAAAAAAAAGAATGATACTTGAAGTTATATTTGACAATAAGGACCATTGAGCAAAGAACGCTATTCCTAAAACAGTTAAAACTGTACTAGCAAATGCTGCAATTTCTTTTTGTTTAAAACCCCAAATACCAGCTAAAAAAACAACTGCTGTAATTGTGATAAACAGGTGTAATGTTTTTATGATCATTTTTCTACGATCTCTCTGTAAAGGTGTGTGTTTTAAAGTATTGTTAATGTATTTTTTAATAACAAAAAATAATATTACATAAACGAATAGTACGATAACTGATTCTAAAACTTGTACACTTTGTAATTTCATATTCTAAAAGTAATCAATTTTTTATCTCTCTTTTTCAAAGTTTAATCTTGCACCATTTGACTGGTCTATGAAATTGCCTTCATTATATACAATCACTCCATTTACAATGGTTTTTTTGATTTTACTTTTAAAAATTTGATTTTCGAAAGGTGACCAATTGCATTTATATAAAAGTGATGATTTCGTTACTTCCCATGATTGATTTAAATCAACCAAAACCAAGTCAGCAAAATAACCTTCTCTTATATAGCCTCGATCTTTCATTCGATAAATTTCTGCTACATGATGCGCTGTCTTTTCTGCTATTTTCTCTAAAGTAATTTTCCCTTGATGGTATAATTCGAATAAAGCGACTAATGCATGTTGCACCAATGGACCGCCTGAATGCGCTTGAAAATAATTACCGCTTTTTTCAGCAACCGTATGAGGTGCATGATCCGTGGCAATAATATCTAACTGATTATCATTCAGTGCTTTTATTAAACCTTCTTGATCTTTTTTGGTTTTAATAGAAGGATTCCATTTAATAAAAGCCCCTAGCCTTTCATAATCTTGGTTATTAAACCATAAATGATGTACACATGCTTCTGCAGTTATTCTTTTTGTTCGAATAGGTAAATTACTACTGAATAAATTAGCTTCTTCTACTGTAGAAATATGAAAAAAATGTAATCGATTCGAATGTTTATTAGCTATTTCAATCACACGTTTTGTAGCTGTAACGCATGCTTCATTGCTTCGAATTTCAGCATGAAATTGAAAAGGTATTTCATCTTGATACATGGATTTGTAATGATTCGTATTCTTTTTTATGATTGAATCATCTTCGCTATGCAAAGCGATTAAGGTATTGGATTCAGCAAATAACTTTTCTAAAAAATCAGGATAATTAGCCAATATTCCATCTTCTGCATCAAAATACAAACCATCATCTGTAATTCCACAGACTTGTTCATTGTCCACTTTTAACGCTTCTTCCAGGTTATTTTTATTTATTCCCATAAAAAATGAATAATTAGCCAACGATGTTTTACTTGCTAATTGGTATTTTTCCTCCAATAAATCTAACGTCAATGTGTTTGGTATTGTATTCGGCATATCCATGAAAGAAGTTATTCCTCCTGCCACTGCTGCTCTTGATTCAGAATAGATGGTTGCTTTATGAGTCAAGCCTGGATCTCTAAAGTGAACTTGGTCATCAATCATTCCTGGAAATAAATACAATCCTTCTGCATTGATTTCATTCCATTTTTCTTCTTTTTTGGGAACGATAGAAGCTGCTATTTTTTCAATTCTTTGATTTGAAATTAAAATATCTTGTACTGAAATAGTGCCTTCGTTTACAACAAAGGCCTGTTTGATTAATGTTTTCATTTAACTTTTTTTAATTGCTCTTTGTAATCGATCATTGATGGCTTTACCTAATCCATTGTCTGGCATAATCTCTGAGATGATAATATCTAATTCTTTTTCATCCAATCGATGTAAGGCAGCATATAAATTTTTTGCCGCTTCTTCTAATTTACCTTCAACTGATAAAATTTCTGAATGGACTATTTGAATATCTTTAATAGATTTAGAAAAAACCAAAACACCTATTTTTTTATCAGGAAAAGATTTAATTAATGATTTAATATCATTGGTTAAAAACGTCTCCGTTTTAGGTGCATAGTGCCTTGACAACATTCCAGGTGCAACAGGTGATTTATCATTTTTAAGAATAAATCTTAAAGGTCCTACTTCTTTCTCAATTGCTTCAATTGTCAAAGCTCCCAAACGATAGATAATCGGTTCATTGTTTTCAAAACCAATGATAGTTGATTCAATGCCACTTTCACAACTTCCCCCATCTAGTATTACTTCTAAATCGTTCTTAAAATAGTCTAATACATGTTGAGCACAAGTTGGACTGATTGAACCAAAAGGATTTGCACTTGGTGCAGCCAATGGGAATGACAATTGACATAACAATTCAAGCGTTACTGAATGATTAGGAATACGAACAGCCACTTTTTCTTTACCAGCTGTTACAATAGAAGGAACATCTGGGTGTTTGTCTAAAATCATAGTTAATGGTCCAGGCCAAAATTTATTGGCTAATTGAAACGCTTTATCAGGAATGTTTAATGCTATTTTTGATAAATCTTCTAAGCTAGCAATATGAACAATCAAAGGATTATGTAAAGGTCTTTTCTTTAAGGAAAATATTTTTTGAACAGCTGTTTCACTAAAAGCATTTGCCGCCAATCCATAGACTGTTTCAGTTGGTATAGCAATTACATTCTCTTTTTGTAATTCAATAATAGCTCTATTTATTGATTTTGTTATCATAATACTTAAGGGTTACAATTATCACAATACATTGGTTCTTCAAATTGCTTTCCATTTGGAAATTGTTTTACTTC
>CALPVI020000324.1 GCA_943326975.2 Actinomyces viscosus
AAAGGTATTAAAGCTAAAGTAGTGAAATTACCTTTTTACAAGAAGTAATATCATTATTAATAATATTTAATGCCTCATCATTTGATGGGGCATTTTTTTAAATAGAATATTTACCCTGACGAATAATTTGTAAAAATGTCATACATTTGATTTTGGAATGATATTAGACAATAATTTGATATGAATAAATCAAAAAACAAAGTTAGTTTGGCATCTGTTTTTAAAACAATCATTTGGCCAAGAAGAAAAATAATCGCATTTGGATTGATTCTAATTGTAATAAGTAGATTATCAGGATTATACCTCCCTTATGCAAGTCAACAATTATTAGATAAAATTGTTCCTAATAAAGATTTTAATGGTTTAATCTGGTTAATTGGACAAGTAGTTTTAGCTATTGCCATTCAGTCAGTAACGTCATTTTCATTAACAAAAATTTTAAGCGTAGAAGCACAAAATTTAATATCAAAATTAAGGGTTCAGGTACAAAGAAAAATACTTTCATTACCTATAAGTTATTTTGATAATAATAAAAGTGGTGCATTAGTTTCTCGTATTATGACTGATGTAGAAGGTGTTAGAAATATTATTGGAACAGGTTTGGTTCAATTAGTTGGAGGTACAATAACTGCAGTTGTAGCATTGGTTTTATTGATAAGAATCAACCCAATTATGACATTATCAACTCTTCTTCCAGTTGGAATTTTTGCATTTATTGCTTTAAAAGCTTTTGGTAAAATCAGACCTATATTCAAAAAAAGAGGGAAATTAAATGCTGAAGTTACCGGTCGTTTAACAGAAACATTAAATGGAGTTAGAGTAATAAAAGGATTTAATGCGGAAGAGCAAGAAAGTAAAATATTCGAAGAAGGAACTGAAGAGATTTTTCAAAATGTAAAAACAAGTTTAACTGCTACTTCTCTTATTACTAGTTCAGCTACATTTTTGCTAGGTATAGCTTCAGCTGGAATTATGGGGATTGGTGGTTACTTTATTATGGGTGGTAAAATGACAACTGGTGAATTTATTTATTTCACATTACTCTTAGGTTTTATGATTGCCCCTATTGTTCAAATGAGTAATATTGGAAGTCAAATAACCGAGGCATTTGCAGGATTAGATCGTACACAAGAGATTATGAATATGACACCTGAAGATGATCCTGAGTTACGTCCAATTCAAGTTGAAAATTTAAAAGGTGACATCGTTTTTGAAAATGTATCTTTTAGTTATCAAGAAGAAAAAGAAGTTTTACATTCTATTAGCTTTTCTGCTCCTGCAGGTTCAGTAACTGCTTTAGTAGGGTCTTCAGGTTCTGGGAAATCTACAATTGCAAGTTTAGTGGGTACTTTTTTAAATCCAACTTCTGGAACAATCACCTTAGATGGTCAGGATTTAACTAAAGTAAGTTTATCAAGTTATCGTCAAAATTTAGGTGTTGTTTTACAAGATGATTTCTTGTTTCAAGGAACTATTCGTGAAAACATTCTTTTTGCAAGACCTAATTCAAAAGAAGAAGAATTAAATTATGCCGTAAAATCTGCTTATGTGAATGAGTTTACGGATCGATTTGAAGAAGGCTTAGATACAGTAATAGGAGAACGAGGTGTTAAACTTTCTGGTGGTCAACGTCAACGAATTACAATAGCGCGCGCCATTTTAGCGAATCCACGTATTTTTATTTTAGATGAAGCTACATCAAATTTAGATACAGAAAGTGAATCAATGATTCAACAGAGTTTGTCTGAGTTAATAAAAGATAGAACAACCTTTGTTATTGCGCATCGACTTAGTACAATACGTCAAGCAGATCAAATATTAGTTATTGAAAATGGTCATATTGCTGAAAGAGGTACACATGATGAATTGATTGAGAAAAAAGGTAGGTATTACGAATTATTTACATATCAAAGTCTTATATAGTTTTTAATAGTTCGATAAAATATTTCGGGGCATATTGTAAACGTGAACCGTACCAAGAAAACATTTCCCCGTCAACTAAAAACACTTTTGTTGACGGGTATTTTTTTTGTAATATATCAATATGTTTTTGTTTAAATGGATAAGGTTCTGAGCTTAAAAAAATTAAATCCGGTAAATTGTATTCTTCAAATTCGAATGTTGGATAACGTTCTAAATGAGTAAAATTTTCAAAGCCACACATTTCCAACATACTATTTACAAATGTATTTTGACCAACAATATAATAAGGATTGTTCCAAATAAAATAGGCAACCTTTAATTTTTTATTAGCTTTTGTGTTATTTACAAAAACTTCTAATTCAGTAAATTCATTTCTAATTTTAGAAACTAAATTTAGAGCATTCTCTTTTTTATCAATTAATTCACCAATATGAATAATCATTTCATATGCATCTTCCAAATTGAAGATATCACTCATCCAAATTGGAAAATGTTGCTGTATTTCAAGAATATTCGATTGCTCGTTTTCTTCTTTATTTCCAATAATTAAATCGGGTTGCAAAGAAATTAATTTATCTAATGAAACATCTTTCGTACCTCCCACCCTTTTTTTTGATCGATACCATTCATCTGGATAGATACAAAACTTTGTAATCCCAACAACTTCTTCTTTTAAACCTAAATCATACAACAATTCAGTTTGTGAGGGCACTAACGAAACAATCCGTCTTGGCATTTCGCTAAGACGGATTGTTTGATTCATTTGATCTTTAAATTCTTTCATTATGAAAGAGAAGAAATAATATCGTATCGTGTAATAATGTGGTGTTTACCATCTTCCATCTCAACTAATACAGCATGTGTATTTTTATTGATTAATTTAGAAACTTCTTCAATAGAAGTATTTGTTTTAACAATTGGAAATGGCTCCTGCATTACATTCGAAATTGAAGAATCTCTCAATTCAGGATTATCAATTAACAATTGAAATAAATGACTATCGTCTAAAGAACCAACAAATTGATTGTCTTTCATTACAGGAATTTGAGAAATACCAAATTTTCTCATTTTAGCAATAGCATGTGATAATAATTCTTCAGCATATAAAGAAATTAATGGCTCATCTTTATGTCCTGAAATTAGATCGCCAGCAACTTTAACTTCTTCTTCTAAGAAACCTCTTTCAC
>CALPVI020000325.1 GCA_943326975.2 Actinomyces viscosus
ATTGGGAATGTCTGCAGAGAAATTAGAAAGTTTTTTAAAAAATGAATCTGAAATTAATTCTAAAGGAGAATTAATACATAAAGAATCAAAGAAAAGAATTGCTGCATGTGTTCCGATGCATACTTTCGGACACGCATTAGAAATTGATTCAATAGTTGAGGTTTGTAATAAATATAACCTTCCATTGATAGAAGATGCTGCTGAATCATTAGGTAGCTCATACAAAGGAACTCAAACGGGTAGATTTGGTTTATTAGGGACATTTAGTTTCAATGGAAATAAAACGATTACATGTGGCGGTGGCGGAATGATTGTAACTGATGATGAGCAAATTGGTTATATGGCAAAACATTTATCGACACAAGCAAAAATACCTCATAGATGGAATTTTGAGCATGATCATATCGGGTATAATTATAGATTACCTAATTTAAATGCAGCTATGGCCTGTGCTCAAATGGAACAATTGGATTTGTTTATTGAGAATAAAAGAGACTTAGCATCAAAATACGCTTCTTTTTTTGATCAATCATCTATTGAGTTTATTAAAGAGCCGATTCATTCAAAGTCTAATTATTGGTTGAATAGTGTTTTGTTAAATAACAAAGATGAAAGAGATGCATTTTTGGAATTTACCAATGAGAATAATGTAATGACAAGACCTGTTTGGACATTAATGAATAAATTAGATATGTTTAAAGATGCATATCATGGAGATTTGTCAAATGCTGAATGGTTGGAGGATAGATTGGTTAATATTCCTAGTAGTGTAAGAATTTAAGAATTATGAGTAAAGTCTTAATTATAGCAGAAGCAGGTGTTAACCATAATGGTAATATCGAATTAGCAAAGAAATTAATTGATATTGGAGCAGAAGCAAAAGTTGATTTTGTAAAATTTCAAACTTGGATTACAGAAGATATCGTTGATCGATCAGCTGCAAAAGCAGAATATCAAATTCAAAATGATGGAGCTGATACTTCTCAATTTGAAATGCTTAAAAAATTAGAATTATCATTTGATGATTTTAAAGAATTAAAAAGTTATTCAGAATCAAAGGGTGTTCAGTTTTTATCTACGCCTGATGATTATAAAAGTCTTGATTTTTTAGCTGATGAATTAGACTTACCTATTTTAAAGATTGGTTCTGGAGAAGTCACAAATATTCCATTTTTAAGGAGATTTGGTCAAAAGAAAAAACCAATTATACTTTCAACAGGTATGTCGAGTATTGGGGAAGTTGAAAAAGCATATTATACCTTGATTGAATCTGGCGCTCCTTCTGTTACAATTTTACATTGTACGTCGAATTATCCAGCTCCATTAGATTCTATTAATTTGAAGGCAATGAATACGTTGGCAACTGTTTTTAATGCTGAAGTAGGGTATTCAGATCACACGGAAGGAGTTGAGGTATCGGTTGCAGCAGTTGCTTTAGGAGCAAAAGTGATTGAAAAACATTATACTATTGACAAAAGTTTACCAGGTCCAGATCACAAAGCATCTTTAGATCCAATTGAATTAAAAACATTGGTAGATCAAATAAGAAATGTTGAAAGAGCGATTTCAGGGGCAGGGACAAAACAACTTCATTCTTCAGAGATTGAGACGAAGAAAGTAGTTCAAAAAGGAATTTATTTGACAAAAGATATTGCATTAGGTGAAATAATTACGGATGATTGTTTAATCATGAAAAGACCAGTAACTCACTTAAGTGCAAATGATTATGATTTGATAATTGGCAAGAAAGCTTCGAAAGCAATAAAAGAAGGTGCTGCATTGAATTTAACCGATTTAAGTTTTGAGTAAAATTAAAGATATAGCATTTTTTACTTCAATTCGATCTGAATATGGAGTTATGATTCCATTTTTGAAAAAAATTCAGAATGATCCTAATTTTAATTTGAAGCTACTAGTTGGTGGTGCACATTTATTAGAAAAACATGGAAATACGATTAATGAAATCATTAATGATGGTTTCGAAATAGATTGTAAATTACCTTTTTTGGATGATGAAAATGATGCCACAGCATTAACTAGAGCTATGTCTAAGTTACAATTACAAATAGGTGAATATTTAGCAGATAAAAAACCAGATATTTTAATTGTAGTTGGAGATAGATTTGAGTTGTTACCTGTTGTTTCAGCTGCACTTGTATTAGGTGTTCCAATAGCTCATTTATCTGGCGGAGATGTTACTGAAGGAGCAATTGACAATCAAATACGACATGCAGTTTCTAAGATTTCACATTTACATTTTGCGGGAACGGCAACAAGCAAAAATAATCTCTTGAAAATGGGAGAGGAAGAATGGAGAGTTTTTAATGTTGGAGAACCAGGTATTGATTGTATTTTATCGATAGATTTAATTGATAAAAAAGAGTTGTATTTAGATTTGAAATTAGATGAATCAAAACCAACGGTTATTGCAACGCTTCACCCAGAAACAATTTCAAATGTAATTAATGAAGAATATGTAAACGATCTATTTACGCGTTTATTAGAAGAGTTTCCTTCTCATCAATTTTTAGTTACTGCTTCTAATTTTGATTTGGGTGGAAATGTGATCAATGAAACAATGAAACAATTGTCAAGCGAATTTGATCAGATTAAATTTGTTGCAAGTTTAGGGCAGAAAAGATATTATTCGATCTTAAAATATGCAGATTTCATGTTTGGAAATTCATCAAGTGGAATAATTGAAGCACAATCATTTTTATTGCCAGTTGTCAATATTGGAACACGACAAGAGGGGCGTGAAAGAAATGTAAACACGATAGATGTTGGACTTAAAATAGATGAAATTGTAGCAGCGGCAAAGAAAACACAAGATGTAAATTTTAGAAATCTGATTGAGAAGTCTGAAAACTTATATGGAAATGGAAGATGTACTGATGAAATAATAAAATGTTTTAAATCAGTAGAGAAAGAAGATTTATTCTTGAAAAAAAGTACATTCTAATGGAGTCGGGATTTCAATTGTTTAATGAATCTACACAGTTAGATTATCTAAAATTACTGAGCGATTCAGAATTAGAATTGGATATTTATTATTACCCATGTTTCTTGAGTATTGATGCAAAAATTCAAG
>CALPVI020000326.1 GCA_943326975.2 Actinomyces viscosus
AAGATAAATTAATTGAGCAATTAGAAAAGCGAATTGAAAATCTAGAAAGCGAAGTTTTATTCCTAAGGTCGTTAGTTAAATAATACAAAATTTTATTATCCTTTTTCAAAAATAGCTAGGGATGCGATTAATCGCATCCCTAGCTATTTATGATTACGAATTTCTAACCGATTCTATTTTTTGTTTTAGTGTACTTACACTCATTCCACCGCTTTGTTTCCAAATTAACTTTCCATTTTTGAATAAGATAAATGTTGGTACACCACGTATTTGAAATTTATCAGCCACAGCAGGATTTTTGTCGACATCAATTTTTAAGATATTGACTTTATTTCCCATTTTTTTCTTTAAATCATCTAAAACAGGGTGCATCATTTTACAAGGTCCGCACCAAGTGGCATAAAAATCCACCAAGGTTGGTGTTTCTGATTTTATGATTTCGTTGAATTTTCCCATTATTTTAATTTTTGTTCAAAGTTATTTTTTTTCATTTTACTGATGTGTGACAAAGGTAACAGAGTATAAAAAAGCTTATTTTGATAACTAAAATTAATCATTAATTTTGCTTTTATGGAGATTTTCAAAAAAGCATTTTTTTCAGCTTTTAAATTATTGTTGTTTTGGATATTAGTATTTGATTTTCAGCGCATACTATTTTCAATACATAACTTGAATAAGTTACAGGGTGTTTCATTTGGAGAATGGTTGTTGGCCTTTATTTATTCGATTAGAGTTGACTTAGCAATGGCATCGATGCTTTCTGCTATCCCATTTTTATTGTTAGTGATTCATTTTGTTGTAAAAGGAAAATGGGGAAAAATAGCATTCTATAGTTTTTTAACCTTAGAATTATTTTTGGTTGTTTTGACACAAAGCGGAGAGATCAATGCATATACGGAATGGAACCATAAATTAACGACACGTGTATTTATGCATTTGTCAAATCCAGATGAGGTATTTAAATCAGCAGATTATAGCATGACGATTTGGTTTGTAATTTATGCAGCGATCGAATTTGTATTTGGTTGGAAAATGATGCGATTAATTTTCAACGCTATATTCTACACCTCAACAATTGCTATTTTTAAAAGAATTTCAATTGCTTTTGCTTCCTTTTTTGTCTTTGGTTCTACTTTTTTTATTTTAATAAGAGGAGGTGTGCAACAAATTCCTTTGAATACAGATGCAGCTTATTATTCTAAGAATCATGTTGCAAATGATTTGTCGGTAAATTCAGTTTATTATTTCTTAAATAGTTTTAGAATGTATAATCGTTCTAATATCGATGATTTTATTCCTAAAATGAATGAGAAAGTTGCGGCTAATTTGGTAAAACAAATGTATACGTATCCAAAAACGCATAATGAATTCATTTTTGATGAGAAAAAGCCAAACATTGTATTTATTATTTTTGAAGGTTGGTCAGCAGATGTTGTAGATTGTTTAGGTGAAGTAAAAGGCGCAACACCTCAATTTAATAAATTAGCTAAGGAAGGTTTGTTGTTTACACACATGAATGCCTGCAGTGGAACATCAGAAATTGGTAATTCAAGTATTTTTAGTGGATATCCTGCCTTACCTGAAATATCGATTACGATGCAACCTGAAAAGCACAGACGAGTACATACATTGAATGAAGATTTGGAAAAAATGGGGTATCATTCAAGTTATATTTTCAGTGGCGATTTAAAATATGGTAACATAGGAAGTTATTTTATCGATCATGGTTTTGATGATGTACAAGATGAAAAGAATTTTGATCCATCTTTACAGCGAGGGAAGTTGAATTTTTATGATGAAGATTTATACAAGAAAGTAATTCAAAACATCAATAAAACGAAAGAACCTTTCATGCAATGCGCATTTACTGGTTCAACACATTCTCCTTATGATCACCCAAAAAAGAAAAATCAAAAGTATGTTGGGGTGGAACAAGATTATGTCAATTCAATTATTTATGGTGATGAATGTTTGGGGAAATTCATGAAAAATGCCAAAAAACAAAAATGGTATAAAAACACTGTTTTTGTATTTATTTCTGATCATGGTCACCCTTCTCCAGTGAATGAAAACCCAAGTATTTCAAGGTATTTTAGAATTCCATTCCTAATCTATGGACAACCTTTGAAAAAAGAATGGAAAGGAAAACAAATAGATAAAATTGCTTCTCAGTCAGATGTAGTTGCAACAATACTATATCAATTAGGTGGTGATTTGTCACGATATCCATGGAGTAAAGATTTATTGAATCCAAAATCTCCTCAATTTGCCTTGCATACGATTAATAGAGGTTATGGTTGGATAACAGATAAAGGAAGTTTTACTTATCACTTTGATACGAAGACTTATTTAGAAAATCTATTTACTCCAAAATATCAAAAAGCAGAAATTAAAAAGTGCCATGCTTATTTGAATGAGTTTTACAAGAGTTACAAAGAATTAGACAGTAAAAAATAATGACAACAACAGCACCATTAGGAAAGAAAAAAATTGATTTTACTTCCTATAAAACAATCTTAATTGCCGCATTAGTAATTCGAATATTGGCAGCAATATTTTCGAAAGGTTATGGAATGCACGACGATCATTTTGTTGTTATTGAAACTGCATCTTCATGGTCGGATGGAATCGATAACAGTGGTTGGTTATCATGGAGCGAACAGTCTATCGGAAAACCGCAAGGACATAGTTTTACTTATGTAGGTTTAAATTATGTGTTTTTTAAAGTATGTAAAGCGGTAGGTTTTTCAGATCCACAAGTTTTAATGACCTTAAATAGATTGGTTCATGCAGGCTTGTCTTTGTTGGTTGTATTTTTTGGTATTAAGATAACCGAAAAATTATCAAATCGCAAAAATGCCGTAACTGTTGGATGGTTGTTGGCTTTACTTTGGGTAATGCCATTTTTATCGATAAGAAATTTAGTTGAGATGGCATCGATTCCATTTTTAACATGGGGATTTTGGTTATTGCTTAAAGAAGAAAAAAACTCAAATTATTTATATGCAGGTTTATTAATCGGAGTAGCAATATCATTTCGTTACCAAATTGCCATTTTTGCGATTGCAATTGCTGCATA
>CALPVI020000327.1 GCA_943326975.2 Actinomyces viscosus
TAACACCATCTTATCACATAAAAAACACATGAATGAAAAAGTGCAACAATGATTTCTAAAATGAAATCTGATATTGTAGGGTTAACATTCCTTTTGTAGTTGTTGATCTTAAGTTTCCGTTTGAATCAGCTCTAAAAACAGGTCTTGACTGATATCCAAGCGTCAACTTACTATGATGATCACCATTTATTAAATAGTTTACACCAGCTTCATAGACAATCATTGGGTCTTTAAGAGCTTGATAAACTGAATATTGAACACTTCCGTATGGTTGTAACGTTCCTTGTTCTTTAAATAAATTATCTTTGAATTTATAAGCAAATTGGGCAAACAAAGTATGACCTGTACCAATTATTGGCGCTGCATTACCCGCTCCGTTAAAAGATCCACCTGCATTTACTTTATTCGCTGAATTCATTGGGCCTGTATTTCTAATATAATTTTTTCCCATTTGGTAATCTGTAAAAGCAACATAAGCTGTTATTGCATTTCTTTTTTCAGATAATGGTAATTCAAAAAACACATCAGCACCTAACAATTGCATATTAGAACTTACCGTATCTCCTTTTATATCTTTCATCCACAAGGCTTTATTTTGCTGAATCCAACCTGCACCAAGATTAAGAATTTTCATTTTACCATGATACGTACCTGTAGTATATGCCAAAGTATTATCCTCTTTATCAAAAAATTGATAATTTACATATCCTTGAGTTTGTACTTTTGGAGGTAAATAGGAAAATGTTGCAGAATTCGAATTCAACACACCCAATGCAACACTAGAATTTTGAGCAATCATAGGTTTAGAAAGTGCAAAGCGATAATCAAATCTACCTATTTTCCCTTTAGCATAAATAGATAATTTACGTAAAAACTGATCATTTACTCCATTTGTTACTTGTTGATACAAAGGTGCATCAACACCTAAAATTGAGCCAACAGCTGGTGCTGAAAAACGAGTCAATCCACTCCAACCTGTTAATCCTGAACCTAAAGTAAGCGCCGATTTATGAATTCTATATTCTCCAACCGCATCATGAACAAATGCACCCGTATAAAGCGAAGATGTTGAATTAAAATTGTTCTGTCCAAATTGAGCATAAAAGAAAACCCTATCTGTTAACTGTGCTACCACATTAAATCTCAATCTTCTAATTCCCAAATCAAAAGGGCTAACATTTCCATATCCGTTTGAACTTGCATCAGCAGAAGGTGCATTTGAACCTGCAGCAACTGTGTTTGCCTCAGATTTCAATGTTGTTCCAGGATTTAAATCAGTATATCTTGCCCAAAATTGACCAACAACAGTTGCTTTAATATAATGAGAACCATCTTCTTTAAATGTCTTCTTTAATTCTGGATATTTAATTTCTTTTTTTAGAGTTTCATTGACTTTATCTTGACCCAAAACGATACTTGTCAAAAATAAATGCATGCAAATAATTACTATTTTTTTCATTTTTATATTTTCTTTTTTACTGCAGAAGATTTATGTTTAGATCTTTTAGAAACAGGTTTAAATTCATCTATTCCTTCTATCAAAAAGCTTCCATCTTCGCTTTCAAAATCATCTTTGATGTGATATAAATTTTCTATAACGGTATGATCAACTAATTTACATTCTGTTACATCAAACACAACTTTTTCTGATAATTTAAAAGTATCTATATTCTTTTTGATACCTATGTAATTACTAAAAACGGCTGAACCACGAACAATAATTCTATTACCTTCAATTCTTGTTTTTGCAGAAAATAAATTTTTTAAAGGTGCACCATTAAAAAGATGAATACATAATTTCAAAAATATACCTGCCCCTATTCCAATTAATAAATCTGAAGCCAATGTTACAATAATAGTAGTAATAAATACAAAAATTTGATCTAAACCAATTTTAGCCATATGACCAAATTCTCTAGGATGTGCTAATTTATACCCAACACCTATCAACATAGCAGCTAAAGCTGAATTTGGAATTAAATTACTAAATGAAACTGCGAAAATTAAAAACAACAGAATAAAAATTCCATGAAAGAAATTTGCCCAACGAGTTTTTCCACCATTCGCAACGTTTGCAGAAGATCTAGCCACTTCACTTATCATTGGTAAACCACCCAAAACTCCTGCAATAATATTTCCAATCCCAACTGCAATTAAATCTTTATTGTAGTTTGATTTTCGTTTGTAAGGATCTAACATATCAATCGCTTTAACTGTAAGAAGCGCTTCTAAACTTCCAACTAAAGCAAACATCACTACAAATTTTATAAAAATAAACATTTTGCTAATTCCACCAAAACTTACATTTACTCCTAAAATATCAAAGAATCCTTTATCGAAACTAACCAATGGATTAAATGCTTTTGTTACAACATTTCCATGAGAATCAATCACTTCTTTCACATTATGAATACCTAAACACATTGATAATGGAATTGAAACAGCCAATACAACTAAAGGTGCAGGAATCTTTTTGAAAATACCAAACTTTAACATTGGCCATCCAAACACAATTAATAAACTAATTAATCCAACTATTACAACTTCTTTGTGAACGAAAAAATTGGCTAAAGTATTTGGTATTAATTCTAATAATTCTAAAGGCTCAACCATGGGTTTACCTTCTAAATTCATTGGATTAACACCTGCTAAAATATGTATTTGCTTACTGATAATTATTAATCCAATCGCAGCAAGCATTCCATGAACAGCTGATAAAGGAAAAAAATCACTTAGCTTACCTAACTTTAAAACACCAAATAAGACTTGGATTATACCAGCTATTACAATTGCTCCTAAAGCATAGTGCCAGCCTGTTTCGCCGCCACCTAATTCAGAAACAGAGCCTGCAACAATAACAATTAATCCAGCAGCAGGACCTTTAATGGTTAACTTTGAACCAGCAAAGAAACTGACTATTACTCCGCCAATCATAGCCGTTACCAATCCAAAAATTGGTGGAAATTCACTAGCTTTTGCGATTCCTAAACTTAATGGTAATGCTAATAAGAAAACCAAAAAACCTGACAAAGCATCACTTGAAAAGTTTTCTCTCAAACCTGCTA
>CALPVI020000328.1 GCA_943326975.2 Actinomyces viscosus
AGATACTAATTTATTATCGACTGTTTCATCTATTGTAAAAGGAGAAGAGTTTGAAATAACAGCAAGTTTTGAGAAAAAATATAAATTTCTATTTAGACAAGATAGAGAAAGAGTTTTTTGGTGGAAAAAAAACAGAACGAATTTAATGAAAGATTGGTTAGATGTTAGTAAAGTAAATCAAAATATCGAAATTGATCCAGTAGACTTTTCCTTTGTTAAAGATTTTGAAGTAACGAATAAGCCAACTTTTTTTGGACATTATTGGTTAGAACCTTCTGAATTTCGATTGATCGGAGAAAATATATGTTGTTTAGATTTTAGTGTTGCATATGGAGGATATATCGGTGCATATCGATTCAATAATGATGAAATATTAACGAAAGATTCCCTTTTTCACTCTTAATTTTTTACTTTTGATAAAAAACATAACTTATGAAATTTAAATTAATCTTACTATCAATTCCCTTGATTTTATTCTCTTTTACACAAGATATTCCGAAACATCAAGGAATGGCTAATGTAGTTGTTTTAAAAGCATATTCTCAGAATGTGTTAGGGAAAAATGTTGGCTATATTGTTAAATTTAAAAACAATGCTTCAAGCGAAGTTGATGCGATTAAATGGAAAGCATTTTTCTATGATAATTTTGATGATTTGAAAGGAGAATCTGATGGTATGTGGAGTTCTGGCAATTTTATAAACCCTATTCCAAAAGGAGGGACAACAGAAGATGTGGAAACGGCTTGGGTAAAAGATGCGACGAAAGTTTTCATTAAAATTACTCGAGTTCATTTTACAAATGGAAAATCATTTGGGAAATAACTTAAAAAAAGTGTTATCTATCTTCTTTTGAAACGTAATTTATTTAAATCAAAACGAATAAATTATGAAAGTTTCAATAGCTATTATTCTCCTCTTTTTTGCTCTGAGTAGTTTCTCTCAGAAAGTGTATCCTTATGAGAAATGGAAACCAGAAGAGATTGCATTAGCAAGTAATTTCTCAAAGGTTACTTATATGGATTCTACTGAAAAAGAGATTTTATATTATATTAATTTAGCTCGAATTAATCCAAAGTTATTTTGTGCGACCTATTTACAAGAATACATCGATTTAAAACAGCTTGATAGATCAAATAGCTATTTGAAAAGTTTGATAGCTAATTTGAACGATTGTAAACCAAGAAATCAATTGTATCCTGACTCAAATTTACACGAAATGGCAATCAACCACGCGCATTCAATGGGGGAGAAAGGTCTGATTGGACATAATGGCTTTGAAAATAGAGCTAAAAAATATTTAAATGGAAAATTTGGAATGACAGGTGAAAACTGTGATTATGGTAATGAATATGCAATTGATATTTTCATGAGTTTATTAATTGATCAAGATGTGCCAAGTTTAGGTCATCGTTTTAATTTGTTAACTTATGATTTTACTTCTGTCGGAATTTCAATTCAACCTCACAAAAAATACGGTGTAAATTGTGTTATGGATTTTGGTTATGATATTTCTTTGTACAAAAAGAAAACGTTTTTAGAGAAGTTGTTTTTTTGGAAATAATTTATGAAAAAAATAGAAACGAAATAGTGCTATGAATTCAAGGAAAATTATTATTGGAGACGTCCATGGTTGCTTAGCTGAATTGAAGGAACTATTGAATAAAATTAATTTAAATCAATCTGATCAACTATTTTTCATAGGTGACTTAATTGATAAAGGACCAGATTCTTTAGGTGTAGTAAGATTTGTTTATGAATTATCTATAAAACAATCTGTTACCTTGATTATAGGTAATCATGAAGATAAGTTTCTACGTTATCTACACAACAGAGAAAAGAATCTCAAAGCGCTGCAAGCTATGAAAATTACAGCCGATTTTGAAATATTAGCTGAAAACTTAACCTTAGAAGAAATCACTTTTCTAAAAAATAGTTATTTTAATTATACTTTAAAACAGGAAAGTGTTTTACTCTTACATGGAGGTATTACAGGTGATTGTTCGTTAGATTTTTCTATCAATCATCAATTTAGTAAACATCCAAAAAAAGAGTTCAAAGGATTGGAGTTGCTTACTCGAACAAGGCATATTGATGTAAACGGCAAATTTGTTAGTTTGGGTGATGAAACTTCTGAGTCCAAGTTTTGGGCAGAAGTTTATGGAGGTCAATTTGGAAAAGTAATTTTTGGTCATAACTCTTTTCTAAATGAAAATCCAAAAGTATTTCCTCATGCAGTAGGAGTAGATACTGGTTGTGTTTATGGCGGTTGGTTAACTGCAGTTATATTAAATGATAACAAAGAACAATCTATTTCAGTTAAAGCTCATGATAAATATGCAGAAATAAAATAGAAGTTAGTACTCTGAAAATTAATAATTAAAAAAAAATATGGAAAATCAAGTCTACTTTAGCCCTGGAGACGATTGTGTAAATCACATTATTGAATTAATCAATGAGGCATATAACCATTTAGATATTTGTGTCTTTACAATAAGTGATGATCGCATAACGCGCGCAATTGTAGAAGCGATGAAAAATGGGGTAGCGGTAAGAATTATTTCGGATAATTTCAAAATGGAGGATACAGGGTCTGACATCGAAGATTTAAGTAGAGTAGGTATACCCGTTAAGTTGGATACAACAGAAAATCATATGCATCATAAGTTTTGCATTGTTGATAAAAAAATAGTTTTGACAGGGTCTTATAATTGGACGAGAAGTGCAGCTTTGTACAACCAAGAAAACGTAATCTCTACTGATGATGAATTTGTAGTTGAGAAGTTTGTTTCTGAATTTGAAAAATTATGGTTGAGTTGCGAAGAATTTATTAGTTAATATAATTTCAATAAAATGAAAATAATCTATCTGTTAGCCATTTATATCGTCATGACATCGATCATTTCATGTGGAGCCAAAAATCCCAAAAAAGAAAGTAAACAAGCATCTAAAGGAAATAAAAAACCAGCAATAACAATTAATTTGACTGACAAAGGTTTTTCTGGTAAATATGTTGGAGCTGAATTTGATTCAAAAGGAGACGTTGCGCATCAATTCTCAAACCAAG
>CALPVI020000329.1 GCA_943326975.2 Actinomyces viscosus
GATAGAGTATCAGGAAAACCTTATTGTGATGCTAAAGGTTTAATTCCTTGTCAACCATGCAAAGCTACAGGAGAAATTGGAACTTTGGTTTACATGAAGACGATTGTTGGGGAAGTGAAAGGAGAATTTTTCAAATATACCAATCAAAAAATAGATCAAATTGTAAAAAAACCAGATCTTTTATTCCCCTATTTAAACAAAGGAGAAGTAAGGCCAACAACAGTTTATTCTGATGTAAATGGTTCTTTGTCTGATGATTATGATAATTTTTCTTCAGGTTTTATTCCAGAAATTGAAAATAAAGCAGGTCTTCAGAAAGGTGATAATTATCCAAGATTAATTCAAGAAGAGGTTTATTATGATGTAATACCATTAGCAACATTAGAATACAATCATATACTTACTGCTACGAATCACAATGTTAGTGCAGTAGCAAAAGGGAATGATTTTGATATTCTTTTTCACTCAGATCCTACGGCAGTAAAAAGATTTTCTTTGAAAAACTTATTTAAAAGTTACTTTTCAAAATGGCCTGAAGCTTTTATGACAAAGTCATACAAAGCGAAGCGAGATAAGTTCAATGAAATACGAATGCTTATTTATGTAGCAAAAGCTGATGGTAACATAGCCGATGAGGAAAAATTGGTGTTAGCTAATACGATTACAGGTTTAACAGAATATACAGCTACTGAAAAAAGTAAACTTTTCGGATTAATGTCATCAAAATCATTACCAGAATTAATTGATAATGATTTTGTTATTTCAACGAAAGAGCGTGCTGATGTTGTATTTAAACGTCTAGACGAAATGGCACTTGAAGATTCTCGACTTGAAAAACCAGAGGTAGTAATGGTGAGAGAATTTAAAGAAAAAATAAATTCAAATTTAGGTCGTTATCAAGGTAAATTCAAGCATTTTCTAAAAACATGGCAGGTCAGTCTTACAATGTTTATATTAATTCCATTACTTGTAATTAGCAATTATTGGTTCTTCATAATTAGACCAGTTCAAGTTGCTGCTTCTGAGCACCAAGAATTATTAGTTGAAATGAAGAATATAGAAACGTATTTAGCGCAACCAGATACTGTTTTTATGGATGCAAATTTCATGGATCCTTTTGAGGTAAAAGACAAGATTATGGAATTGAATCATGAATCAAATTTAATGGTGCAAGATGAAAAGAAAGAGATAACTTATAATTCATTTTGGAAAAATAAACAAAAAGATCTGTTAGCTCAAGTAACTGTTTTTATTGATAACTATAAACTTAAACAAGAGCAAGAAAATTCAACTGAAGAAGTGGTTAAAGAAGAACTACCAGAATTTACTCCAGACGATAGCGGAGCAGAAGTATATCCGCTGATTGAAAAAGTTTATTTCTATTCAAAACCAATTGAATCAGCAAAATTAAAATCATTTTTCCTTGCAGGTCAGTCAGGTTTATTGCTTGGTTACGCAGGTGATTTTACGAAAGTTCAATTCGAATACAATGGTAAAGTTACGATTGGTTATGTTTTAACAAATGAAGTTGAAATTGGTGGACTTGGTGGTGATTACTATGAAGAAGAACCAGTTGAAGAAGAAGAATATATAGAAGAACAATCTGAATATTAACATATTATATTTAGTTCATCTATAAAGAAGTTTATGTTTTAAAACCAAATAGGTAAAATGAGTTTTTACTTATTTGGTTTTTTTATATTACAAATTTTGACATCAATTTAAATCAATACAATTTATTAGTAGAATATGTTATGTAATTGAATATTGGACGTATTAAAGAAAATTTTATGATGAGAAATAGATTCAATAAGCAGCAAAAATCCATATTTGAACCGATAGATATTATTAATGCTGAAGGAGGAATATTGAAGGTGGAATGTGTTAATGCTACGAAACTACTTTTTAAAATAGTCGACAGATATAAAATGACGGTTGCTTTTTTTAATAAAGAAGAATTACTTCAGTATCTTGATGGCGCTTCATTTGTAAGAGATTCAAAAGGTGAACAATGGAATGTAATCAATGCAAGTACGATGTTTACAACTAAGAAATTCATTCTCGATGAATTAATAAAACAAGGAATAGATTTAAATTAAAAAAACATGAGAAAAATTCTTTATCTAAATGGTTATCAAAGTAAATTGATACCGCCGAAGAAAGAAACACTTTTAGAATATGGAGAATTAATCGCACCCTATATTGATCATCACAAAGAAAAAGATATCTATCTTAATTTGGAGAAAGTTGTAAAAGAGGAGGGGATAGATTTGATAATCGGGAGTAGTATGGGAGGAGCTTTAGGTTTTTTGCTTTCAAGTAATTTTAATATTCCAGCTTTACTTTTTAATCCTGCAGTACCTTATTATGAAGGTGATTTCAAACCAAATGGAGAAATTACAGCTTACCAAAAAGTGGTACTTGGAAAATTGGATAGAATTATTCTTTCAAATAAAACATTAGCTTATTTAAGTTCATATGAATTACCAACATTAAAAGTTGATATGCTGCCTGATTTAGAACATTCCATTCCAGTGATTGTTTTTCAAGAGCAAATCAAATTATTTATTGAAGAATTAGCTGATTTTTCAAACTAAAATAACCTCTACCACCTAAATTTTTATACACCTTACTGGAAAAAAGTATTCTTTTTGAACGAATTCAGAATACAACCTTTTTGAATTGTTATACAAGCTCATCACCTTTGGAGTATCGAACTCATTTTCATTCTTTACCCACCAATGTTCAGCTTTTCCAATAGCATAAAACAGACCATTTGAACCACCATATCCACTTGGTAAAGCATTGAATCCAATGGAAAGAGAATTTAATTGATTGCTTTTCTTGAAGAAGTAATTTTTATTCTCTAATTCATAAAAATGGTCCTCTTCCCAAAATTCGATTTTCTTGAGCGTATTTGAAGTAGTGTTGTTATTAGATATAGATTCTTTAAGTTGATTCCAATCGGTTTTATTCGGTATTCTCCATTGATTAGGTGCCAATTTTCTTGGATCCGTTAATGCATACCAATTGTACAATTTACCTA
>CALPVI020000330.1 GCA_943326975.2 Actinomyces viscosus
ATCCAACTCTATTTTATCATTGCTCAAAGAAATATTGAAAAATATTCCTATGTTGTCAAAAAAAAATATGATCTATTTGAAATAAGAAGTTACGAAGCTACTTTATTTACTTCCGTTAAACTTCCAACAAAAGGATATAAATCCTCATCTAGTAAAGGCTTTTCTATACTAGCAGGCTATATTTTTGGTGACAATGAAAAAAATGAAAAAATAGCAATGACTTCTCCTGTCTCGATATCATTAGAGGATTCTACAACGATGATGTTTATGGTACCTAAGAAATTAAATAAAGAAATGCTTCCAAAGCCAAATCAATCAGGTATTGAATTTAAAGAAGAGCCAGCAAAATTAATCGCCGCTATCACTTTTGGTGGTTGGGCAAATGATGAGAAAATAGAAAAGTACAAGCAGGAATTAAAAGCGGCTTTAAATGCTGAAGGAATAAAGTATACTGACAAATTTTATTTTTTTGGCTACAATGCTCCTTATGAAGTGTTTAATCGAAAAAATGAAGTGATAGTTGAATTGCAATAAAAGTCATTTATAATAAATCGAAAATCAAAATGAATATAACAATCATAGGTGCATCAGCTGGATTAGGAATCGAAACTGTAAAAAGAGGATTAGACAGAAATCATTCTATTACTACCCTTTCTCGAACTAAAATTGAGCTTGAAGATACTAATTCTTTAAAAATGATTCTTGGTGATGCTACCAATAAAGCTGACCTATCAAATGCCATCCAAAATGCAGATGCGCTAATTATTACTTTGGGGACAGGGAAGAATATGAAAACCACTACCCTTTTTTCAGATTTCGCGAAATTAATTGTCGAAATAAATAAAGAGAACAAAATAGACATCCCCGTTATTTTTGTTACTGGATTTGGAGCTGGAGAAAGTAAAAATTATGTTTCTTGGCTTGTAAAGTTTTTTTTAAACTACTTTTTGAAAGACGTTTACGCTGACAAAACTAAAATGGAAGAGATAATCACTAATTCTGATATGAATTGGACAGTTGTGCGACCAGGAAGATTATTAGACAAAGAATTGACAGAAAAATACCGAACCGAAAATAAATTATTCAAAGGAATTAATATAGGAGGAATTAATCGATCAGATGTAGCTGACTTTTTAATCAAACAAGCTGAAAATCAAACAGAATTAAAAAAATATGTTGGTATTTCTGAAAAATAATACAAAGAGTTTGCAACCTATTTTTATTAAAAAAAGAATATTATGTTAATTCTTCAAAAAATAATTGTATAATTAACAAATTAAAATGAAGACCAGAGATCATTTAAAAATAACGGGGCGTATTCTGAAAAGCCTTATGAGTAGGAAAACCTAATCTTTTTATTATGTCAAAATTAATGGTTAACATGTTTGGATGGGTTCCAGTAGTTGGAACTGCAATCAAAGTAGGATATGTATCAAAACGAGCTCTTGAAATTGTAAAATCAGTGAAAGTTGAAAATAATTCAGCTCAACTTAATGGAGATGAACTTGAAAAACACATCAAAGAATTATCACTAGAAGCCTACGAAGAAAACCTTAAAGAAGAAGTGGATAAATTAGGTCTACCTAGCTTTGCTACTAATAAAGCAAGTGCAAAAGCAATAGATATTATGGCCAAAAAATTAAAAGAGAAGTATATTAAAAAGGTTAGCTAAAAAAATTCTCTTTATTAAATTGGTTTCAAACAAATAATTGAATAAAATTAAGCCCTTAATCGCTTCTATATTTATATAATGCGACTAAGGGTTTTTTGTAATTGCATTGTAAATTTTATAATTACAAATGTAAGTCAGCAATCAGTCTTTGTTAACAAAAAATAACAAATACCTCAGGTTAATACAAGTAGTCAGTTTAAAAATAAATGGCAAATGATTATGTTGAAATAAGAAAAAAAATAAATAGAGAAAATATAAATGAGTGGAGGATTTTCTAATTAGTTACTTGCTTAATTCTTCAATCTTAGATTTATATTTTATATATTTTTAGATTTTTTAGATTAAATTTGAAGTATACTTAGATATAAAAAATCCGAATGTGATTGCTTTTGAAAAATAATCTAAAATTCAACTATTTATAATACAAAATTTGAAGTAATGTCTTTTCAAACTCCTTTAGCAGAAAGAATGAGACCCAAAGTATTAAATGAATACATTGGTCAAGAACATATTTTAAAAGAAGGAGCATCATTAAGAAGAGCTTTGGATTCAGGTATGATTCCATCTATGATTTTGTGGGGACCTCCTGGTGTTGGTAAAACAACTCTTGCTCAGTTAATTGCAAATTATTTAAAACGCCCTTTTTATACTCTATCCGCTATTTCATCTGGAGTAAAAGACGTTCGAGATGTGATTAACAAAGTTGAACAATCGGGAATGTTTCAAGAAAAAGGTGCTATTTTGTTCATTGACGAAATTCATCGTTTTTCAAAAGCACAGCAAGATTCTCTTCTAGGTGCTGTAGAAAAAGGAACAATTACATTGATTGGTGCAACAACTGAGAATCCCTCATTTGAAGTAATTTCCGCTTTGCTTTCTCGTTGTCAAGTTTATACTTTACAACATCACACAAAAGACGATTTAGAAAAATTATTAAGTCGTGCTATACAAGAAGATTCATTTTTAAGTCAAAAAAACATACAACTAAAAGAAACAAATGCACTTTTAGGTATTTCAGGCGGTGATGCACGTAAATTATTAAATGTTTTTGAAATCATTGTAAGCACGGTTATTAATGAAAATGAAATAGTTATCACAGACGAGCTTGTACTTTCTATTGCACAACAAAGTCTTGCGATGTATGACAAAGATGGTGAACAACATTACGACATCATTTCAGCATTTATTAAGTCAATAAGGGGAAGTGATCCAAATGCAGCTGTATATTGGTTAGCAAGAATGATTGAAGGTGGTGAAGAACCCAAATTTATTGCTCGAAGATTAATTATTTTAGCTTCAGAAGACATTGGATTAGCGAACCCAAATGCGCTTTTAATGGC